>JAGCMI010000105.1 GCA_017646545.1 Oscillospiraceae bacterium
CGGGACAGTGTGGAGCTGCTGCGCAGTGCCCGGGTGGTCTATATGTTCGGTATGGGTGCCTCCCTGTGCGCTGCCAAGGATGCGTATCTGAAGTTCCTGCGGCTCAATAAGCTCTGCGTGATCAACGAAGACTGGCACTCCCAGCTGCTCCAGGCAAGAAACGCCACCGAGGCGGATCTGGCGCTGGTGTTCTCCTACTCCGGAGCCACGGAGGAGATCATCGCCTGCATGAAGGAACTGAAGCAGCGCAAGACCCCCATCATCGCCATCACACGATGCGTTCCCTCTCCGGTGGCGGAACTGGCCGATCACAGGATCTACACCGCTGCCAATGAATCCCTGTTCCGCAGCGGCGCCATGTCCTCCCGGATCTCCCAGCTGAACATTGTGGACATCCTCTACACAGCCCTGGCCAACAAAGCTTACACGGATTCCATGGATCAGCTGGCCAGAACCCACATCCACAAGCCGGACTTTACCCTGGAAAAGCCCAACAAATAACACAGAAACCCGGTGAACTGCTATGAAATTTACCCCCGATTCCAAATTCATGATCTTTTGCACCAAGCTGGTGGAACTGACAAAAATCAATCTGCTGTGGCTGCTGTGCTGCCTGCCGGTGTTCACCGCCGGCGCTGCCACCACCGCCATGATCACTGCCCTCTATGCCTTCCGGGCAGAGGAGCCCTGCGGCGGCAAGGTGTTTTTTGATGCCTTCCGGAAGTCTTTTCGCCGGGCCACGGTTTTGTGGCTGCTGATCCTGTTCTTCGCCGCCATGCTGGTGCTGGACTATATGATCGTAGCTTATCTGGACTTCCCCGGACGGATGGCAGTCATTGTTCTGATCTTCTTTGTATTGCTGGCAGTGGTGCTGGTCAGCGGGCTGATCTTCCCACTGATCTCCCAGTTCCCCGGCACCGTGAAGGAAACGGTGGTCAACGCCCTGCTGCTGAGCCTGGCCCATCTGCCCAAAATGCTGCTGGTCACGGCCATGAATCTGCTGCCGCTTCTGCTGGCGGTGGTGCTGCCCCATGTGCTGCTCCTGCTGGGCTTTGTGTGGCTGATCTGCGGCTTCGCCCTGATGGCGCTGTATGATATTTCCGTGCTGGAGAAGATCTTTGCCCCCTTCCGGCCGGCTGCGGAGGCCCAATAAGGGCCACCTGGGCTTCCGAAAAACGCTCCCAAACATCCAAAGACGAAAACGCACCCTTTTGCGATACTCGCAAAAGGGTGTGTTGCTTTTGTGGAAACACTATCGCCCGCCATGGAGCTGGCGAACCGTTTATGTGTCTTAAACTGCAGTTTCTGACTCGTTGACCATATTCTGCGTTTAAAAGACCGTAAATCTGTAAGCATATTCACTAAAAAACCACCCTCCGGGAAAAGAAACGGCAAGCTTTTTTGGGTCAGTGCTACGAATTTTCCCTCCCGCATTGACGCAGCCCGGGATAGGGTTTACTATATTATAGTATAGCAAAATATTAACATAGGAGGTAAGAAAATATGAAACACACAAGCAAGCTGCTTTGCCTGCTGCTGGCACTGGCCATGGTGCTGATCCTGCCCATGTTCCCCGCTGTGGCCCGGGCAGAGGAAGCAGTGCCCCAGTCGGGTGTCATTGCGGAAGAGCTGCCCGTCCAGATCAACCCGCTCTACGAGGGAATCATCTCCCTGGAGGATCTGGATCTTCCGGATGCTCCCAAATTCGACCCCGAAACGGCGCAGCCTCATGCAACCTACACCACCATCGAAAAGGGTGGCGAAGCGGTGCGCCAGAACATGAAGGATCGGAAGGAATCCTTCACCGTTTATGTTAAGACCAAAAGCAACAGCCTTCAGTCCATCTGTGATGAAATGGCGGAAATCGCCATGAAACACACCGGCAAGGCCACCGAGGGTGACTACCTGATGTGGCAGTACGCAGCCTGGAAAGCTTCCTCCTACAAGGTCTGGAACAGCGCTACCCAGGAATACAGCTACGACATCACCTTCACCTTCTCCTATTACACCACCGCTGACCAGGAAACGGAGATGAACACCGCCGTCACCAACCTGATCAACTCCCTGGGTGTCAAGAACAAGTCCGACTACGAGAAGATCAAGGGTGTCTACGACTGGATCTGCGACAACGTTACTTACGACCACGCCAATCTGGAAGACACCAGCTATATGCTGAAGCACACCGCCTACGCCGCCCTCATCGACAAGACCGCCGTCTGCCAGGGCTATGCGGTGCTGTTCTACCGTCTGATGCTGGAACTGGGTGTGGACAACCGTGTCATCGTGGGTGATGGCGGCGGCCCCCATGCCTGGAACATTGTTGAGTTGGATAATTTGTACTACAACCTGGATTCCACATGGGATGCCGGCTATGAAGAGCATATCTGGTTCCTGAACAGCTTCTGGGATTTCGGCGGCCATGAGCGGGAAATGCCCTACGATACCATCGCATTCCATAACGAGTATCCCATGGCAGCCGAGAGCTATGAACCGGGCAAGACTGCCACCAAGGATCCCTACATCAACGCAGGCTACTGCGGCACGCAGGAGAACAACTATGCCAATGCCCAGTGGCTGCTGGGTCGTGACGGAACCCTGACCATCAAGGGTACTGGCAACACCTACAATTTCAATACCGGCAACGAGCAGCCCTATTACTCCTATTGGCGTGACGAGATCACCAAGGTTGTGGTGCAGGAGGGCATTACCCGCCTGGGTAATTACAGCTTCTATAGCTTCAAGGCTATGCAGGAAGCCACGCTCCCCGCATCTCTGACCACCATTGGCAACGCTGCTTTCAATCGCTGCGAGAAGCTGACCACGGTGACAGCCCCTGCACTGACGGATATTGAAGGAAGTGCTTTCTCTTACTGCTCTGCACTGAAGAGCATTTCCCTCCCCTCTACGCTGAAAACCATCGGTGACCATGCTTTTAACGGCTGCACCAGTCTCACCAGCCTTCCCTTCGCCTCCGGTCTGGAGTCCATCGGAAGCTGTGCTTTTGAGAACTGCACCGGTGTCACCTCCTTGACCCTTCCCGATACCCTGACCACCCTGGGCTTTTCTGCCTTCCAGGGATGCGACGGCATCAAGAGCGTCACCATCCCCGCATCCCTGACCACCGTTGCAGAGGATGTGTTCTTCGGCTGCAGCAATCTGGAAACCGTCACCATTTCCAACGGTCTTTCTGTGGTTCCGGCCAGAATGTTCCGGTCCTGTACCAAGCTGAAAACCGTGAATCTGCCCAACTCTGTGACCACCATTGGTTCCCAGGCCTTCCACGCCTGCCAGGGCCTCACTTCCATCACTCTGCCTTCTTCCCTGAAAATCATCGGAAGCAACGCATTTGCCTCTTCCGGTCTGACTAGTGTGAAGATTCCCGATTCCGTCACCTCGATTCAGGAAGGTGCCTTCTCCTATTGCACCAAGCTGACTTCCGTTACGTTGCCCAAGGGGATCACCGTCATTGGCAAGAATGTTTTCGGCAACAGCGGCCTGCCCGTCATCAACATTCCCAGCACCGTTACCGAGATCGGTGAGCAGGCCTTCTGCGGCACTCCCATCACCTCCCTGGTCATTCCGGAGGGTGTTACCCGTATCGGCAGCGACGCCTTCGCTGACTGTGTCAATCTGACCCAGTTGACGTTGCCCCAGAGCCTCCGGTACTTCTCCGGCTTTGCCCGCTGTACCGGTCTGACCTCCATCACCTTGCCCAGCGGCGTTACCGAGATCGGTGCGTCCGCATGTCGGGAGAATACGGCCCTGACCGCCATCACCATTCCTGATTCCGTCACCAAGATCGGTTCCTATGCCTTCCATGGCTGCACCGGCCTGAAGACCCTGGATCTGCCCAAAAATCTGACGGAAATTCCCGAGCGTATGGCAAGTCAGTCCGGTCTTACCTCTATGGAGATTCCCGGCAACATCATCATTATCGGAGAACATGCATTCCGGGATTGTGCGGATCTGAAGACCGTTATCTTCCACGAGGGCCTGGAGGTAATCGACTCCAACGCATTTACGGACTGCAAAGCGCTGACCGAGATCAGCCTGCCTGCTTCCGTAAAGGAAATCAAGGACTATACTTTCTCCGGCTGCTCCGGTCTGAAAAAAGCCACCCTCAACGGTGACGTCTGGTTTGATGCCTTCCGGAACTGTTCTTCTCTGGAGACGGTGATTTTTGAGAATACTGTCACTTCCATCGGCTCTGATGCCTTCCAGTACTGCTATGCACTGAAAGAGATCACCGTTCCTGCCACCTGTGAAGAAATCCAATCCAGCGCCTTTTCCAACTGCACCGCCCTGGAGAAGGTTACCGTCTGCGGTGAGATCGGCAGCCGTGCTTTTGAAGACTGCACCAGCCTGAAGGAAGTGATCATGCTGGAGGGCACCACCTCCCTCGGAAACTCCACTTTCCGCAATTGTACCGCTCTGACCACGCTGACCTTC
>JAGCMI010000106.1 GCA_017646545.1 Oscillospiraceae bacterium
CTCCTAAAATTTTGTAGAGGGCACCCGTTACCGGGTGCCACAGAAATTATAAATTACTCAGCAGCCTCTTCGACAACCTCAGCGGTCTCGACAGCAGCGTCCTCGCCCTGACGGCCTTCGATGGAAGCGCTAGCCATTGCAGCAGCGATCAGGCGGATAGCGCGGATAGCGTCATCGTTGCCGGGGATCACGTAGTCGATCTCATCGGGATCACAGTTGGTGTCTACGATAGCCACAATGGGGATGTTCAGCTTACGGGCCTCAGCAATGGCATTGCGCTCCTTGCGGGGGTCAACGATAAACAGAGCAGCGGGAATCTTCTTCATTTCCTTAACGCCGCCCAGGTACTTCTCCAGCTTAGCGATCTCGCCCTGGAGCTGAATGACTTCCTTCTTGGGCAGCATTGCGAAAGTGCCGTCCTCTTCCATCTTTCTCAGCTGAGCCAGACGGTCGATACGGGTACGCATGGTGCGGAAGTTGGTCATCATGCCGCCCAGCCAACGGGCGTTGACATAGTAACCACCGCAGCGAGCAGCCTCTTCACGGATAGCGTCCTGAGCCTGCTTCTTGGTGCCGACGAACAGGATGTTGCCACCCTGAGCAGCGGTGTCACGAACGAAGTTGTAAGCCTCTTCCAGCTTCTTTGCAGTCTTCTGCAGGTCGATGATGTAGATACCGTTACGCTCGGTGTAGATGTAGGGAGCCATCTTGGGGTTCCAACGACGGGTCTGGTGACCGAAGTGAACGCCGGCCTCCAACAGTTGCTTCATAGATACGACAGCCATTTTAATTTTCTCCTTTTGTTTTGTCCTCCACCCCGATCATCCCGGCCGCCCGTCTTTTGCAGACACAAGGGCGACAGGTCCCCGGGTGTGTGGTGTAAAGATTAGTCACGGGAAAATCCCATGCCGAACTATTATAGCGGATTGTTTTCAATAATGCAAGTATTTTTTTCAAAAAAATTAGGTTTTATTCCTGTTTTTTCAAAAATTCCCTGCTTTGTTACAGCCAACCCGGCTTAAACCGGGGCACACAGCACTCCTGCGGCTTCACATCCACCAAAATAATGTCCGGTCCGATCCGTTTGATGCAGCTCCAGGGGATCACAAAGTCATCTTTTCTGCCGAAAAGCCCTAAAAAGCGGCAGGGACCCGGCACTACAATACACTTTATAATCCCCTCCGGAACTTCCACCTCCACATCGCTGACAAATCCCAGCCGCTGCCCGTCACCCACACAGATCACTTCTTTGCACCGCAGTTCCGTGAATTTCATATTCATATTCAGGCCTCCCCAAAAGATTTTGGTTCAGCCTATGCCCCGCTCCGCAGCCCTAGAACGGGAAATTGCAGTTTATCGCTTGGTGAATTAGGAATTAGAGATTAGGAATTAGGAATTTGAATAAACAAACACCGGTGTATTTTCCGGGCAATTCCTAACTCCTCATTCCTCATTCCTAATTAGGCAATCAGCCCGATAAACTCCCATTTACATCACGAAACACTAACCTGCTTACGCATGGCGGAAATAGCCCCTTTTTCCAATCTGGAAACCTGGGCCTGAGAAATCCCCAAGGTCTGGGCCACCTCCATTTGCGTACGGCCGTCATAAAACCGCAGAGAGAGGATCTTCTTTTCCCGTTCCCCCAAAGACCGGAAGGCATCCCGCAGCGCAATATGCTCCATCCAAACCGCCTCCGTATTTTTATCATCCCGCACCTGATCCATCACCGTCAGCGGATCTCCCCCATCGGCATACACGGGGTCATGCAAACTCACCGGGGCGCACACCGCATCCATGGCCTGATTCACTTCCTCCACGGGAAGATCCAATTCCTTGGCAATTTCCTCCAGAGATGGCTCCCTGCCCAGCCGCAGGGACAGCCCTTCCTTGCATTGCAGCACCCGGTAAGCCACATCCCGAATGGAACGGGACACCCGGATCACGCTGTTGTCCCGCAGATACCGCCGCACTTCCCCGGCGATCATGGGCACGCCATAGGTGGAAAAGCGCACCTGTTTCCCCGGATCAAAATTGGAGATGGCCTTCATCAGCCCGATGCAGCCCACCTGAAACAGATCATCCGGACTTTCTCCTCGCTTTTCAAATCGTTGGATCACACTCAGCACCAGCCGCAGATTGCCCTCGATGAGCTGTTGCCGCGCCTCGTCGTCCCCTTTGTTTGCCTTTATTAACAGTGATTCCATTTGCTGCGCAGTTAATGTTTTCAGCCGTGCGGTATTCACACCGCAGATTTCTACTTTGCCCTGCATGGAGAGCCTCCTTCTAAATGGATACTCCCATTATTTCCATCCGCGGCGAAAAGATACAAATCGTACATTTTTGTCGATTATCACAAAATTTTCGACCGAAATCCGCCAACCCTCCCCCGTTCAGCAGGCAGCCTCCATGCAATTTTCCAACTTTTTCGACATTTTCCCATCTCCCAAACCATCGGTCACCCCGGTAACGTAACACCATAATTCCCTTCCGGAAAACCGGTTTATGCAGAAATTTATACACCATTTTTTCCTTGCAGGATTGTGGAAACTTTTGTGTATGCTGTGGAAAACAAGAACTTTTCCACATTCTCCACAGGTTTTTCCACAGCCGCTGTCCCCTGTTGAATACTTGCGGAATATTCATTATGCGTTTACATAATTCTTTTATGCCCTTTTTTCAAACCTCCAATTTTTAAGCCTATTGCCATTTTTACCACATGTCATTTTGCCGATTATTTTTTGGTACTTGACAAGCAGATCCACCCTCACAAAATCGCCTTCCAGAAATAAATCGAAATTTTTTTAAAAAAGGGATTGATTTTATTGAAAAACTGCGCTATAATGTGGGACTGTACGAACATTTGCAGAACAGGAGGTGTAACGATGCCCAACATTAAGTCCTCTAAGAAGGATGTTATCCGTTCCAAGGTTGCTTACGAGAAGAACAAGGCTCAGAAGTCTGCTATGAAGACTGCCATCAAGAAGTTCGAGGCCGCCGTCGTCGCTGGTGACAAGGCTGTGGCTACCGAGTGCTACAAGCTGGCCGTTAAGGCTGTTGACCAGGCTGCTCTGACCGGTCTGCTGCACAAGAACAACGCTGCCCGCAAGAAGAGCAGCTTGACTCTGAAGCTGAACGCTATGGCCTAATTTCTCTGAAAATATCTCCCTCCCGACTTTTTTCGGCAGGGAGTTTTTTCATGCCTTTTTTCGGATTTCTTCATAAAATAGAAAACTCCGCTTCATATATTAGTAATATTTTCATCGAATTTTCGCTAAAAACACAGGCGCATCCTGCGGTTTTTTGGCATTTTCACACCAAAATAAAAATAATAGTTGTAAGTTTCACAAAAATGTTGTACAATAGGATATATGTGAAACTATGCCATTTTGTAGACTTTATCTATTCTTGGAGGATACTCTCATATGAAACCCATTGTTCTGGTTATTATGGATGGTGTCGGCAAGGGTGACGGCGGCAGCGGTGATGCCGTAGTCGTCGCCAAGACTCCTACGCTGGATCACCTGCTTTCTACCTGTCCCCATACTTATCTGAAGGCCCACGGCACCGCTGTCGGTCTGCCCAGCGACGAAGATATGGGCAATTCCGAAGTTGGTCACAATGCCCTCGGCTGTGGTCAGGTTTACTCCCAGGGTGCCAAGCTGGTTGGCGAAAGCATTGAAAACGGCGCGCTGTACGCTTCTGCTACCTGGAAAGACCTTGTTGCCAATGCGCAGACCAAGGCCATGCACTTCATCGGCCTGCTGAGCGACGGCAATGTCCACTCCAACATCAGCCACCTGATCGCCCTGCTGCGTCAGGCCAAGGCAGAGGGTGTGAAGAAGGCTTACTGCCACATCCTGCTGGACGGCCGTGATGTGCCCGCCACTTCCGCGCTGGAATATGTTTCCATGCTGGAGAATGTGCTCTCCGAGCTGAACACCGACGGCTGTGATTTCGCCATTGCTTCCGGCGGCGGCCGTATGCAGGTGACCATGGACCGTTATGAAGCCAACTGGGCCATGGTGGAAAAGGGTTGGAGAACCCATGAGCAGGCTGAAGGCCGTCAGTTCTCCTCCGCCAGCGAAGCCATCGAGACCTACCGCAACGAAACCGGCTGCATCGACCAGGATCTGCCCGCCTTCGTGGTGGCCCGTAACGGCCAGCCCGTTGCCAAGATTGAAAATGGCGACAGCGTTATTCTCTTTAATTTCCGTGGCGACCGCGCCCAGGAAATCTCCCTGGCCTTCGACCGCAAGGATTTCGACAAGTTTGACCGTCCCGGCTATGAGGGCGTCAAGTTTGCCGGTATGCTGCAGTACGATGGCGACCTGAATATCCCCGAAAACTACCTGGTGCAGCCCCCCGTCATCCAGAACACCCTGACCGAGGTTCTGGTGGAGGCTGGTATCAGCCAGTTTGCTTGTTCCGAAACCCAGAAGTACGGTCATGTCACCTATTTCTGGAACGGCAACCGCTCCGGCAAGGTCAGCCCCGCTCTGGAAGAGTATCTGGAGATCCCCTCCGATGTGATTCCCTTCGAGCAGGCACCTGCCATGAAGTCCAAGGAGATCACCGCCGCTATGGTGGAGGCCATGGCCTCTGGCAAGTACA
>JAGCMI010000107.1 GCA_017646545.1 Oscillospiraceae bacterium
CACCTTCCGGTTTTCTCCGGGCAGCGCCAACTGGCACATCTTCTCCGCCAGCGCATCAATGGATGCCTTGCGGCCTCTGACCTTGCCGGTATTGATCAGGCGACCTTCCTCATCCACATGGAGCACCGGTTTGATGCCCAGCATGGTACCCACGATGGCCGATGCCGCGCTGACACGACCGCCCCGCTTGAGGTACATGAGATCATCCACCGTAAACCACTGGCAAATATTTCCCTTCTTCTGCTCCGTCCATTGGGCCAGCGCCTCCAGATCCATACCCTCATCCCGCTTCTGGCAGACATACCACACCAGCAAGCCCTGACCCAGAGAAGCGCACTTGGTATCCACCACACGGATCTTCCGCTGGGGATATTCCTCCGCCAGCTCCTGGGCCGCGATCACGGCAGATTGATAGGTGGTGCTCAGACCCGAAGAAAAGGCCAGCGCCAACACATCTTCGCCCCGCTGCAGCGCCGGCTCCATAACATCACGCCAGCCCGCAGGATTGACCGCTGCGGTGGAGGCCACCTCCCCGGCACGCAGATCTTCGTACAATTGCTTAATATCGTCGCTGACCGAATCGGGCATTTGCTGACCCTTGAAGTTCAAAGTCAGGCTCACCATTTCTATATTTAATTGCTGCCGCATCTGCAGAGGCAGGTCGCAGCCGGAATCTGTAATGATTTGATAGCGGTTCATCGTTTCCTCCTGTTTTGTTATAGAATTACCGCAGTCATCATACCCCATTTGCCGCAAAAAGTCATCCTTCTATTGGTGTTGAGCCGCCTCCCAACAGTAGAAAAGTCACTCTACTGCCAGTAGAACTCCTTGTATATACTGCACTTGCAGCCCCTCGCCCCATGCGATTGCATTTTCGCGACCTACTGCAAAAAAGGCTGGACAGCAGAAAAAATGTTTGATATAATGGTAAAAAATTACAGGAGGGTCTTGCAATGAAATGTCCATTTTGCGGTGATTACGAGAGCAAGGTCGTGGATTCTCGTCGGAGCGAAGATTTCCAGAGCATCCGTCGTCGTCGGGAGTGTCTGCACTGCCAGCGTCGATTTACCACCTATGAAATGGTGGAAAGCCTGCCCATCATCGTCATCAAGCGGGACGGCTCCCGTCAGAATTTTGACCGCAATAAGATCCTCAATTCCATGATCCGCGCTTTCGACAAGCGAAAGGTGGACATTGCTGATCTGGATCGGCTCACCACCGAAATCGAGCAGGCCATCCAGAACTCTCTGGAGAGAGAAATCACCACCGACCGTCTGGGCGAAATGGTAATGGAACGCATCAAACCCATGGACGAGGTGGCATACATCCGCTTCGCATCCGTGTACCGCCGTTTCCAGGATGTCAGCAGCTTCGTCCGTGAAGTCAGCCGTTTCCTGGAGGAACAGTAACATAAAAAGGACACCGAACGGTGTCCTTTTCTTTTATTCTTCTGTTTCCCGGAAAGTAATCACACCGGTTTCCGCATCCATGCTGTCAATGATGGCAAGACTCTCCAGATGGTAACCCAAATTCCGCATCCGGTGACCACCCTCCTGGAAGCCCTTTTCGATCACGATGCCAAGACCAGCCACCGTTGCCTCTGCCGACTCCACAATGGAAATCAGACCCTGCAGCGCACAGCCATTGGCCAGAAAATCGTCCACGATCAGCACACGATCCTCAGAACTTAAATACTTCTTGGACACGATGACCCGATTATTTTCCTTTTTGGTGTAGGATTCTACTTCTGCGATGTACAATTCCCCGTCCATATTGACGGAATTGGTCTTTTTCGCATACACCATGGGCACGCCAAAGGCTCTTGCCACCGGATAGGCCACTGCAATACCGGATGCCTCAATGGTCAGCACCTTGGTAATGGGCTGATGCTGAAAACGGCGGTAAAACTCCTGACCGATCTGCTCCATCAATTCCACATCCATCTGGTGGTTCAAAAAGCTGTCCACCTTCAAAATATGGCCCGGTTTTACAATGCCATCCTTCTGAATTCTCTCTTTCAAAGCTTGCATAACACGACCCCCTCTTTCTTTTTTTCATTATAGCACAGCCTTTGGAAAATGTCAGCATTTTTCTCTCTTTAAACTCAAAATATTTGGTAGTTGATTTTTCTGGAAAACAGCTATATAATGGTAATATCCTAATCAAAAAGAAAGGGGTAAACAACATGAACAAGCCCATTACCAAGATGTATGACGAGCTGCCCAAGATCGTGAAGATCCTGGTTCAGATCTTCCTGGGTTACATCGTCGGCGGCATCTACCGTATCATCCGCTTCACCGAAACCAAGAACATCGTCACTCTGGTCGTTGGTCTGGTTGGTCTGGTGACCGGCTTCGGCAACTTCATCGTCTGGCTGATCGACCTGATTAGCGTCATCACCAAGGACAAGATCACCTTCCTGGCTGACTAATTTCAAAAGAAAAATCCGACAGCGAAAGCTGTCGGATTTTTTGTTCAAATACCCATATGCTCCGATGCGCTGAAACTAAAGGGCAGCAGCTCAGCCAAAGTCACGGCCTCATAGCCATGGGGATTCATCATGTAGATCACAAAATCATCTTTGCAGAACTCCCGCATCACCTGCCGGCATACACCGCAAGGGGGGAAACTGCCAGTGATCACGCCATCCTTGCCGCCGCAGACGGCGATGGCTTCAAATTCCCGCTTGCCATCATAAACCGCCTTGAAGAAAGCGGTACGCTCACCGCAATTGGTGGGGCCGTAGGCCGCATTTTCAATATTGCAACCCTGATACACGGTGCCGTCCTTGCACAGCAGCGCTGCGCCTACCTTAAAACCGGAGTAAGGCGCATAGGCATGCTGCATGGCTTCTTTCGCCAGCTCACACAGTTTTTCAGCGGTCATAGCAGAACCTCCTTTGCAAAGCTCTTGCCGGGGGTATCAAAGCTGACCTGCAGCATTTCTGCCACAGTGGCAGCAATGTCCGCAAAACTCTGACGGGTGCCCAGGTTCACATTCTTCACCTGCTTACCCAGAATCAGCAGCGGTACATACTCACGGGTATGGTCGGTGGTGGCGGTGTAGGCAGGGTCACAGCCATGGTCGGCGGTGATCATCACAACATCTTCCTCACCCAAGGCAGGCAGGAAGTCACCCAGCCAGGCATCGAACTGTGTCAGCGCCTTGGCATAGCCGTCAATATCACGGCGGTGGCCAAACTGCATATCAAAGTCCACCAGATTCACAAAGCACAGACCCTCAAAATCCTGCTTCGCAAAGTTTACGGTATGCTCCATGCCATTGGCATTGGAAGTATTATACACATGCTCCGTGGTGCCGATGCCGGCAAAAATATCATAAATCTTGCCCACACCGATGGATGCCAGTCCCTTTGCCTTCACGGCATCCAGCAATGTTGCCTTGGGAGGCTCCAAAGAGAAGTCATGGCGGTTGGAGGTGCGCTTGAAAGCGCCCGCCTTGTCCCCCACAAAGGGACGGGCGATGACACGACCCACACCATGCTTGCCCACCAGCAATTTTCTTGCGATGCGGCAGTATTCGTAAAGCTGCTCGGGCGGCACGATTTCCTCATGGGCTGCGATCTGGAACACAGAGTCAGCAGAAGTGTAGACGATCAGATCGCCGGTCTTCATGTGCTCCTCCCCAAAGGCATCCAGCACCGCAGTACCGCTCCAAGGCGCATTTGCCAGTACGCCTCGACCGGTGGCAGCCTTAAAGGGCTCCAGAATTTCATCCGGGAAACCCTCCGGATAGGTGGGCAGCGGATCCGCAGAGACCAGACCGGCAATTTCCCAGTGACCAATGGTGGTGTCCTTGCCCATGGATGCCTCGGTCAAGCGGGCAACTGCGCCCTTCTGCGCTACTTTGGGCAGGCAGGAAACCCCATCGATGTTGCCAAGACCGGCGGCGATCATATTGGGGATATTCAAATATTGGGAAGTGGCGCAGGCCGCCAAAGTATTGACGCCCACATCACCAAAGGACGCGCTGTCCGGCATCGCACCGATGCCGAAAGAGTCCAAAACAATCAAAAAGATTCGTTTCATTGATTCACCTCATAAATGAGAATGTTGGAGCGATGCCCAATTCATCCCCGTGGGGACAGATAATGTTTTTGGATAAATGTCTTCGCCCAGTGTTTATACTTGAAATAACGCATACAGTTCCTCGCGATGACACAATTCTTCCAATTCTGCAGGTGGGCATTTCATCAGCTGTTCCTATGATTTCTCATTACGATCCGTCCTGTTGGCAGAAATGTCCACCCAATGGGCATTGGGATAATACCTTTGCAGTTGTTTGCGAATGAATTCCGTGTCCTGTAGCGGACACACCCGGAGGTCCTTGATCGTCCAGCGGCGGTACCATTCCAAACCGCAGGCGGATGCCTTCATCTCTTGATCCAGCGGTAGCAGCGCCATTTCTGCCCCGAAAAGCTTCTTTGGCGCCATTTCGACCAATTCTTCTACCGTCAGCGTGCAAGCCAAAAGCGCAGGGCGATAGCAATAGGAATTGTCGATCCGATGGTAATAATCATCAATAGGAATGATGGTTTTGATCTGGTCCGCCGGCAGGAAGCCCACCTGCTTTTTATAGCGCGTGACTCGGATCCCATCCGATTGTAGGTGTGCGTGATGCTCATCTCTCCACATATTGGGAATCCGTGTGGGCACATCCAATCCAATACGAACCTTTCCCACAGATGACATGCCGTAGTAGGGCAAATGGGGATAGAGCGCACAGATGCAGGCCAGCAGCGTAGAATCGGCAGGGATCATGATCAAGCCTTTTGGCCTGCATACCACCAACAGGCTTTTCTTCTGCTCCCGCAGCAAATACTCTCTGGCAAATGCCACCTGCCAATCCCCTGTCCGTTTCCGCAGGGGAACTTCATCCCTGGAGAACCAATTTTTCAGGAATTTCCGCTCTTGGAGCCGGGCGAGTTCCTCGATACTGCGAGAACTGAAGCAAATGGCGCCTCCCATCTCCGTGCCCACCAAGGCAACAAACTGAAGCTGGGACGCAGCAATACCCCAAACAGGCTTTTGGCCAAAGACAACGCACACGCCGTCCTCCTCGATCCATACCCGTTGAGCGACCATCACCGCAACACAGGCAAAGGGCGAAGCCAACATAGCAACTATTCCAAAAATCCAAAGCCAAGCTAAATTGGCATCGGGAAAATATGCAGTGATAACGCTCAGAAGCAGCGCCCAAAAAAACATACCGCCGTATCCAATCAAGGCAGCCAGCATCCCACTGACCCAGCCCGATTCCACGGAAGTTTGCAGACGAAGTTTGTCTGAACCTATCAAAATGCCCTCCTTCCGGAAACCCGGTAGTCCTCAATGGCAGAACTCCTCGTTTTTTGTGAACGGGTGTTTTCTAAAGCGCCCCTACAATATTACTTATTCTCCATCGCGACCGCCACATCCAGCGCCACCTTCATCATCTGGGTAAACGCAGTCTGGCGCTCTTCTGCGGTGGTCTCCACGCCCTTGATGATGTGGTCACTAATGGTGCAGATGCACAGACCACGCTTGCCGTAACGGGCGGCATTCATATACAGCGCGGCAGCTTCCATCTCCAGCGCCATAACGCCCATCTTCTTCTGGTTGTACAGCGTATCCAGACCAGCAGGCACTTCGGCATGGTCACCGTAGAACACATCGGAGGAATTCACATTACCCACATGATAGGTCGCACCGTTATTTTCGCAAGCCTTCACTGCCTCGCTCAGCAGGGTGAAATCCGCAATAGGCGCAAAGGTGCCGGGGAAATGGAACTGATGTGCAAAATTAGAGTCGGTGCAGGCGCCCTGAGCAATGACGATGTCATACAGATTGATGTGCTCCTGAATGGAGCCGGCAGAACCGACGCGGATGATATTCTCCACACCGAAGAAATTGAACAGCTCGTGGCTGTAGATGCCGATGGCGGGCATACCCATGCCGGAAGCCATGACGGACACCTTCACGCCCTTATAGTAGCCGGTGTAGCCGTGAACGCCACGGACATTGTTCACCAGAACGGGATTTTCCAGGAACTTTTCAGCGATGAACTTGCTGCGCAGAGGATCACCGGGCATCAGAACGGTCTTGCCGAAGCCGATCTCGTTCTGGACATTGATATGGGGAGTCGTTGCAAAATTAGACATAGAAATTTCCTCCTTAATAGGTTCCGTCGTTTTCCAGACCCTTGGCAATCTTCACCACACGGGAAGTGCCCAGACGGTCAGCGCCCAGGGCGATGAACTTTTCTGCATCCTCCAAAGAGGAGATGCCGCCGGCGGCCTTGATCTTCACATGGGGTGCAACATGCTTGGCAAACAGTTCCACATCCGCAAAAGTAGCGCCAGCCTTGCTAAAGCCGGTGGAAGTCTTGATATAGTCTGCGCCGGAATCGGAAACGCACTTGCACAGCGCGATCTTCTCCTCGTCGGTCAGCAGGCAGGTCTCGATGATGACCTTCAGAATCTTGCCCTTGCAGGCGGTCTTGATGGCGGCGATCTCGGCCGTCAGCTCTTCCCACTTGCCTTCCTTGGCCCAGCCGATGTTGATGACCATATCCACTTCGTCAGCGCCATTGTCCACAGCGTCACTTGCCATGAAGCACTTAGCGGCGGTGGTGGCATAGCCATTGGGGAAGCCAATGACGGTGCAAATAGCCAATCTTTCGCCCACATATTCCTTGGCCTGCTTCACAAAAGAAGCGGGGATGCAGACAGAAGCGGTTTGATATTTCATGCCATCGTCGCAGATGGCCTTGATCTCTTCCCAAGTGGAGGTCTGTGCCAGCAGGGTGTGGTCACAACGAGCCAGAATGTCTTTCAGTTCCATAATCGTAAATCTCCTTTTTCTGAATAATCCTCAGGGCTGTCCGTGGAGCTTGACCTTCTTATGCTCCCGGATTCCGTTTACATAACATCTATGGCACATGGCGATATAGCAATCATTGCCGCCCAGCACCACCTGCGCACCTTCGGTGACGATATAACCGTCGCTGATACGGGCGTTGACGGTGGCTTTTGCGCCGCAGTCGCACATGGTCTTAATTTCCTCGATGCAGTCTGCCAGTTCCATCAAACGTCTGGAACCGGGGAACAGCTTGGTCTGGAAATCCGTACGCAGACCGAAGCACAGCACGGGAATATTCTGCTCATTGACGATGGCGCGCAGCTGCTCAATCTGTCTGGGAGTCAAGAACTGACACTCATCGACAATGATCACATTGCTGCGGCGGATCTGGCTGCCCAGAAAACGGGCATAGATATCCACCTCCGGAGAGATCACTTCGCACTGCGCCTGCAAACCAATGCGGCTACGGATGGTACCCACGCCATCACGGGTATCTGCACTGGGCTTAATGAGCCATACGCTCATATCATTTTCTTCGTAATTATACTTGGTGATCAGGGCTTGCGCTGTTTTGCTGGAGCCCATGGCACCGTATTTGAAATAAAGTTTTGCCATAATAATACCTCCCATCGTATCTAAACATTCTAACAGATTTCCCCTGTTTTTGCAAGGAAAAATGCGCAATATCACAAAAGAAGGCATCGCTCCTGCGATGCCTTCCTCCTATTTCCCAGCCAGCCGATGCAGCCGCAATACCGCCGCTGTGGCATCGTCAGGGGTCTGGGTATATCCTGCCTCCAGAATCAGCGCTGCCAAAAATCCGGCAGGCTGATCGAAATCCCCTTCCAGACCGGACACCGCATTGCTGCCATCCACACCGTCGGAAAGCAGCACCAGAGGCACCCCATGCTGCAAGGTCACCCGATCCACCGTGCTGCTGCCCTCTCCCACGGAAATTCCGGGAGGCGGTCCTTCCCTGCCGATCCGTTCCGGGCCTGCGTGACCCAGCAGCCATGAGGGCGCTGCGCCCCATTTATAAAGGGATGCCCTGCCCGTCACCAGATCCGCTTCCACCAGATCCACCGTCACCGCCCCGGCGCTGCCCCGCAGCACGCAGATGCTATTGAGGCTTTGCAGGGCATAATGGGCAGGATAGCCTGCCATCAGCATCCGCCGCAGCATGCTGCCGGCGGTTCTGGCTTCAAATGCCGCCCCGTCACCGGTACCCATGCCATCGCACAGCAGCACATAATAGCGGTTTCGCGTGCCGGCAAACCGCAGGCAGCGATCCCCGTTAGCCGCCTCCTTGCCCCGGGAGCACACCGCCACCTCCGGGCGAAACCGGGCGGCCGTTTCCTCCCGTTGGGGCAGATTGTCCGACAGTTCCTGCAAATATTCTGCCAGAAAGCCGTATTGCTGGATCACCGCCCCCCGGTACTCCTCCTGCCGCTGCCGATCCGCCCGAAGCATGCGGTATTGATCCTGCCCACGCTGCAGCTCCGATTGCAAACGATAGCTTTGGCTGCAGCCGGAGGGGATGGACTCCGGAAGCACATTGGCCTGATGCAGCAAGGTCTGGGGCAGATACCGCACCCGTTCCGCCTCCGGACACCCCTGCCGATGAGGGCAATTCTGACATGCCCGGTCTGCCACACGAGCCATCAGCGCCCCTTCATCCATGGGATACACCAAGGTTTCCTGCAGCAGCTGACGGGCTTGCGCCATGACCCCGGACACCATTTCCAGTCTGGCCTGCGCAAAGCCCATATCGCCCCGGCGCAGATGCTGTGTTCCCTGCCTGGGCAGCAGCAAACTCCCCATGCCTCCCAACACCAGCGCCGGAATGGGCAGGTACTGGCTCTGGCCACACAGAATCATCACAGAAAAATACACCGCACCGGGCAGTATCGGCCAGCTGCCTCTCGGCAGCCAAGGAATCATCCGCAGCAGATATACCATGCACAGCACCGCCGTCATGGGCACACTGCTGATTCCCGCCAAATCCAGCGCAAGTCCTGCCACCGCCACCGCAGGAAACGGCGCTGTCAATGCTATGACAGCCGCTACCAAAAAGCCTAAATTCAAATACGGCAGCGGCGCTACCTGCGCCAGCGCCAACAGAACGAGTCCCATGGATAGCCATTGGGCGGTGGCCTCCTGCCGATGCAGGGCGCTTTGCACCAGCCATGTACCCCCGGCTGCCAGCGCGATCCGCAGCAGATACATGGCAATACTGGTTTCTTCCCCCTGCCAGAACTGAAACACCACACCGCTTACCGCCACCACCAAGCCCGCCAGACCGGAGGGCAGCAGCGGTATCTTTTTGCCCATCATTCCCAAAATCACACAAACCGGCAATCCTGCCGCGATCCAGACAATGCCCTGCAAACCGCTCTGTCCCCAAAAAGTCCAATATCCCAGACATCCCCCAAGGGCAAAGGGAACGGGCAGCCACCCCGGCAGACCTGCGCACAGCACCGCCAGGCAAACCGGCTGGCTCATATTTCCCAAGCTGGCAGCGCTCAGGCACAATCCGGCAAGAAAGCTACCTGCCAGATCCAAAGGCAGGCGCACTTTGGGACTACTGAGCATTTTGCGGCAGCGACGCTTCCAGCGGCGCAAACCATGACTGGTCTGCATTTTCATATGTATCACGCCTTTCTGTTGTTTCCTGGCATCATGGTAGCATGAAGGGGCTGTTTTTTCTGTCGAAACACAGCGCAGAATAAAGTTTCTTGCATATTGAAGCTTTTGCTTGTATAATAAAAATAACAAAAATCAATCTTTTCAGGAGGGATCTTATGGGCCGGGAATTTGAACTGAAGTATGCTGCCTCGGCAGAGGTTTTAACTGCCTTAGCAGAAAAATACGGTCCGGGTCGCTGCATCCATATGGAAAGCACCTATTTCGACACCCGGGACAATCGCCTCTCCAAGGCACGGATGACCCTGCGGCTGCGCAAGGAAAACGACGAAACGGTCTGTACCCTCAAGACTCCCCTGCCTGACGGCAGCCGGGGCGAATGGGAATGTCCCGCTGACCATATCCAAAACGGCATCGCTGCCCTGATGGCCCTTGGCGCTCCCTCCGTGTTGGGCGAACTGACCGCAGAGGGCGTGGTGCCGGTTTGCGGTGCCCGTTTCACCCGCTGCGCCATTGACCTTCCCACTTTTGACGGCATGGCGGAACTGGCGCTGGACAGCGGTGTGCTCACCGGCGGCGGCCGGGAAATTCCCCTTTGCGAAGTGGAGATCGAACTGAAATCCGGCTCGGAGGAAGCCGCCTGCGCCTTGGCAAAGGCACTTGCCGCTGCCTACGGTCTAAAGGGCGAGTCCAAGAGCAAATTCCGTCGCGCTATGGATCTGGCGCAGGGAGAATAATATGGCATTTATTGGAAATTTAACTAAAAAATACGATAAATTCGTTATTTTTGACACAGAAACCACCGGCCTTTCCTTCCCCCGGGATGAGATCATCGAGTTCTCTGCCGTGGTGCTGGAAACCCGGGGTGACCGGGTGGAAGTCACACGGGAATATGACAATCTCGTCACCCTCTCCCCCGGCAACACCGTGCCGGAGATGATCACCAACCTCACCGGCATCTCCACCACGGACATCCTGCAGCGGGGTATCCCCAAGGCGCAGGTCTGCGCTGATATTGCCGAAATGTTTGCCGGCAACACCTTGCTTCTGGCCTATAACGCCCATTTTGACTTGAGTTTCCTCTTCTACCTGCTGCTTAGAAACGGTGACCCCACCATTTTGAAGGGTAAGGACAAACTGGACTTGCTGACGGTGTACAAGGACCGTCGGGAATTTCCCCACAAGCTGACCAACGCCATCGATGCCTACGGTCTAACCGGCAAGGTGGTCAACTCCCACCGGGCCATTGACGATGTGCTGGCTACCGTCGCGGTGATGGAAGCCATGGCGCAGGAAAAGGACGATTTGGAGCAGTATATCAATCTCTTCGGCTACAACCCCAAATACGGCATCGACGGCAAACCCATCGGCTCCGTTACATACAAGCCCCAGCAATTTAGAAACAACAGACCCCTGTATTTATAAAATTGAGGAGGCCTCCCCATGATCAACCAAGCTG
Source organism: Oscillospiraceae bacterium (assembly GCA_017646545.1). GTDB lineage: Bacteria > Bacillota > Clostridia > Oscillospirales > Oscillospiraceae > Faecousia. The sequence continues at coordinate 10,963 of JAGCMI010000107.1, forward strand.
CACTCGCCTTGGGTACCAAACGCAACACCATTATGGAACTGGCTGATTACGGCCGCAGCCGTGCTGCCATTGTAGGTAAAGAAAATGTGTTTGATTTCAGCATCGGCAATCCCTCCATTCCCGCACCGGAACTGGTGCAAAGCACTCTGTTGGACATTTTGCAAAACATGGATCCCATCACCGTCCACGGCTACACCTCCACCATGGGAGATCCCAAGGTGCGCGCCATAGTGGCGCAGGATCTGTGCGAACGCTTTGGCTGCGATTCCAAGGCAGAAGAAATTCTGCTCTGCTGCGGTGCCGCCCCGGAAGTGGCTGCCGCCTGCAAGGCGCTGACCACCGAAGGCGCAGAAATTTTGGTCTTTGCCCCCTATTTTCCGGAATATAAGCCCTATGTGGAGCAGGCAGGCGCCATTTTCCGCATTGTTCCTGCGGATATTCCGGATTTCCAGATTAACTTCTCCGCCTTGGAGGAACTGATCTGCCCCAACACCACCGCTGTGATCGTCAACAATCCCAACAACCCCGTGGGTGCGGTATATTCCGAGGCAACCATCCAAAAGCTCTCTGCCTTACTGGAGCGAAAGAGCGAGGAATTCGGTCATCGTATTTATATCATCGCAGACGAGCCTTACCGGGAACTGGTGTATGGCGATGCCAAGGTCCCCTTCATCCCCAACATTTACCCCCACACCGTGGTATGCTATTCCTATTCCAAGTCCTTGTCCCTCCCCGGTGAGCGTCTGGGCTATATCTATGTTCCCTCCGCTGCAGAAAACGGCCGGGATCTGTATCACGCCATTTTGGGCGCTGCCCGCGCCATGGGTCATGTATGTGCCCCGTCGCTGATGCAGCTGATGCTCTCCCGCTGCGCCCATTTGCATCCGGATCTTTCTGTGTATGACCGCAACCGCCGCACCCTGATGGAGGCGCTGACCTCCTACGGCTATGAAATGGCAAAACCGGAGGGCGCGTTCTACCTGTTTTTGAAAGCCCCCAGCGGCGACGACCGGGCATTTTCTGCCATGGCTATGGAAAAAGATGTGCTGCTGATGCCCGGCTCTGATTTCGGCTGTCCGGGATATCTGCGGCTGTGTTACTGTGTCAGCTATGACACGGTGGTACGCAGTCTGCCTCTGTTCGAGGAATTGATCAAAGAATAAAATTTGCCCTCCGGTAACCCCCGGAGGGTATTTTTTACAAGCATTTTAATTATTTTCCCTACTTCATACCAATATTTTCCGAAAATTAGGCAAAATTTTGCAAATAATATTTGCTTTTTCAAGTTTTGCGTGCTATACTATTTGGGCATTATGAGAAAGTATGCAAAAAACTGTAAATTCGGGCGTATTTCGCCCATGATTTTAGAAAGGGGTATATACCAATGCACAAGTATGTTTACCTGTTCACCGAAGGCAACGGTTCCATGCGTGAGCTGCTGGGCGGCAAGGGTGCAAACCTGGCTGAGATGACTCATATCGGCCTGCCTGTTCCTCAGGGTTTCACCGTTTCCACCGAGGCCTGCACCCAGTACTATGAAGATGGTCGCAAGATCAATGATGACATCCAGGCCCAGATCATGGAAAATGTTGCAAAGCTGGAAGAGATCACCGGCAAGAAGTTCGGCGATCTGGAGAATCCTCTGCTGGTTTCCGTCCGTTCCGGCGCCCGCGCCTCCATGCCCGGCATGATGGACACCATCCTGAACCTGGGTCTGAACGAGCAGGTCGTTGAGGTTATGGCTGCTAAGTCCGGCAACGCTCGTTGGGCTTACGACTGCTACCGCCGTTTCATCCAGATGTATTCCGACGTCGTTATGGAAGTCGGCAAGAAGTACTTCGAAG
>JAGCMI010000108.1 GCA_017646545.1 Oscillospiraceae bacterium
ATCATCAACATCGCTTCCGCTCCCAACGGCTGTGTCGACCTGGAGGCTCTGAAGGCTGTTCTGGGTGAGGACACCGCTGGTCTGATGCTGACCAACCCCAACACCGTCGGTATCTTCGATGAGAACATCCTCGAGATCACCCGTCTGGTTCACGAGGCAGGCGGTCTGAGCTACTACGACGGTGCAAACCTGAACGCTGTTATGGGCGTTGTCCGTCCCGGTGACATGGGCTTCGACTGTATCCACTCCAACCTGCACAAGACCTTTGCAACTCCCCACGGCGGCGGTGGCCCTGGCTCCGGTGCTGTCGGCTGCAAGGCTCATCTGGCACAGTTCCTGCCCAAGTCCTACATGATGGACGAGCCCGGCCACATCCAGGTTAAGGCTTTTGCCGGTAACTTCCTGGTTGTCATCAAGGCTCTGACCTACATCATGACCCTGGGTAAGGAAGGCATCCCCGAGGCTGCCAAGAACGCTGTTCTGAACGCCAACTACCTGCAGGAAAAGATCAAGGGCACCTTCGAGCCTGCCTTCGATCGTATCTGCATGCACGAGTTCGTTCTGGATCTGAGCAACTTCAAGAAGGAGACCGGTGTCTCCGCTCTGGATGTGGCAAAGTCCTTGATCGACAACGGTATGCATCCCCCCACGATGTACTTCCCCCTGATCGTCCACGAAGCTCTGATGCTGGAGCCCACCGAGACCGAGTCCCGTGATACTCTGGACTGGGCCGCTGAGGTCTTCCGCAGCCTGTACGAGCTGGGCCACAAGGATCCCGAGTACATGCATGCTGCTCCCCACAATGCCCAGATCGCTCGTCCCGACGAGGTTCAGGCAGCTAGAAATCCCATTCTGCGTCACAGCTTCGGTGCTTAAAGCGGATTCAAAAAATTTACCATTAGATTGGTGAATTCATTAATCCGTATCAAAATCTTGCCATCGGTCGCAACCGGAATGCAAGGGCTGAATGCAGCACCACGGAATGAAACCAGGACGGCGGGCATCTCGCCCGCCGTCTTTCTAGTGGTGGAGCAGGGCCATGTGGCAAAGATCGATGTGTACGCCGATGCCATGGAGTGGAACATTGCTCAGGTTTTGCCAGATGCGCGCTTGGGCTGCCATCCGCGACTGTGATCTGCCGTAGAATATCGGGCAGGATCTGTGCGGATTGATTGAAAAACAGAACATTTAAGTTCCCAAGGAGGAACCATTATGATTATTTCCGAAAAGAAGCCCATCGAAGAGCTGATGCTCATGTTGGGCGATGCCAAGAAGATCGCCTTGGTTGGCTGTGCCAGCTGCGCCACCGCTTGTAGCGTGGGCGGCGAGAAGGAAATGGCCGAACTGAAGGAGTATCTGGAAGCCAACGGCAAGGAAGTCGTCGCCACCGCTTATCCCGGTGAGTGCTGCCACAAGCTGCTGGTGAAGAAGGAGCTGAAGGCCATCAAGGCTGCCGGTGCTGAAGCCATCGTGGGCATGTCCTGCGGTGACGGTGTTGGCACCGTGGCTGAGCAGATCGACATTCCCGTGTATCCTGCCAACAACACCCTGTTTTTGGGCCAGGTGGAGCGCGTGGGCATGTTCAACGAGGCTTGCCGTATGTGCGGCGACTGCGTGCTGGGCTACACCGGCGGTGTCTGCCCCATGACCAAGTGCGCCAAGAGCCTGACCAGCGGCCCCTGCGGCGGTCAGAAGAACGGCAAGTGCGAAGTCAACCCCGAAAACGATTGCGCATGGATCATGATCTACAAGAAGCTGGAGTCTTTGGGCCAGCTGGAGAAGCTGGATATGCTCATCGAGCCCAAGGGCCATGCAGCATACTCCTATCCCCGTAAGATCAACACCCGGGAGGTGAAGAAATGAGCATTTTGCAGGAAAAGCTGGCCAGCGGCCAGTTCGCCATCACCGCTGAAATGGCACCCCCCAAGGGCTGCGATTTTACCGAGCAGCTGGAAGTTGCAGAGCTGCTCAAGGGTAAGGTGGACGCTGTCAATGTCACCGATATGCAGTCCGCTTGCCTGAAGGCTTCTTCTCTGGGTCTGTGCATCAAGCTGCAGCAGGCTGGTATCGACGCCATCGTACAGATGACCGGCCGTGACCGTAACCGTATGGCCATCATGGGCGATGTGTTGAGCGCATCTGCTTTCGGTATCAACACCGTTCTGGCTCTGACCGGTGACCATCCCACCGTGGGTGATTGCAAGGAGTCCCAGCCCGTTTACGATCTGGATTCCGTGGGCATTCTGAAGATGCTCACTGAGATGGAGCAGACCGGCACCGATTGTGGCGGTAATGCTTTGTCCAGCACCCCTAAGCTGTTCAAGGGCGCTGTGGTTACCCCCGTGTACGATCCGCTGCCTCTGCAGATCTCCAAGCTGAAGAAGAAGGTTGCTGCCGGTGCTCAGTTCATCCAGACCCAGGGCATCTTCGACATGGAGAGTCTGAAGCACTTCATGCAGGAAGTCCGCGCCGCCGGTATCACTGTGCCGATCATGGCCGGTATCATTCCTCTGAAGACCGCCGGCATGGCCAAGTTCATGAACGCCAATGTTCCCGGCATTCAGGTGCCCGATTGGATGATCGAGCGTCTGGAGGCTGCCGCTGCCGAGGGTAAGGAAAAGGGTGTCAAGGGTCTGCCCATGCAGGCTGGCATTGACATGGCTGCCGAGTTCATCGCGCAGATCAAGGCAGAGGGTGTTTGCGAAGGTGTGCATATCATGGCCATCGGCGCAGAGCACAATGTGCCCGAGATCCTGAAGAGAGCCGGTATCTAAAAAAATAACTGGGGCGTTCACTTGCGTGAACGCCCCATCACTTTTAATCTAGCACATATTTTGTGCAATGTCAATAAAATGGTGTCCACCGTATGCGCAAATCTGTATTTCGGACAAAGATATACACCATTATTTGGACAGTATCCCATCTTGCGGAAGGGAAAATTCTGTGTTATATTTTAGTCACAAAGAGGGAACAACAAAACACCTCTTAACCGACACACTTCTTCTTAATTTCCGATGATATAGAGATAAGAGAAGTAAGTGATCATTGAATGCCAAACGGAAAGCAATTCGAATTTCGTCAAAAAGAAGTGGTGTCGAAACAGTAGAAAGCGAGGTTAACCAATGATTGAACCCAAGAATTATGAGGAATAACCCTTGACCACCAAAGTGAGTAGTTGGAAGGTCAAGGGTTATTTCTTTTTTACATTCTTTTCCGGATTTCCTGCCGAAAAGCAGGATTTTTTTGTTGCTTTTTTGAGGGAATGTGGTATGATATGGGACGGAAAAATTGTGGAGATGATTTTTTATGGATAGAAAATTTGTAATGCGCAATACCACATCCTTCCTGCGGAAAAATGTGGTGATGCTGGTGGCGCTGCTGGCTGCGGTGGTGACCATGTTCCTGGTGCCTCCGGATGCAGCTTACCTAGACTATTTTGATGTCAAGACTTTGACCTGCCTTTTCTGTGTGCTGGCGGTGGTCTGCGCCTTGAAGAATATCCAGTTCTTTTACATTCTGGCCCAGCAGATCGTCCGCTGCTTCCGCAATGCCAGAATGTCGGTGCTGGCGCTGGTGTATATCACCTTTATCGGTTCCATGCTGATTGCCAATGATATGGCGCTGCTGACCTTCCTGCCTCTGGGCTATCTGATGCTTACCTCCACCGGTAAGCAGAAGTATATGGCCTTTACCTTCGTGATGCAGAATATTGCTGCGAATTTGGGCGGTATGCTCACCCCCTTCGGCAATCCCCAGAATCTGTACTTATATACCAAGTTTGAAATTCCCGTGGGCGAATTTGTGCAGATCATGCTGCTGCCGTTTGTGGTGTCGGTGGTGCTGATCACCATTTGCTGTCTGGTATTTGTCAAGCCCGAGCCGCTGGAAATTCAGGCGGAGAAGCCGAAGCTTCCGGTGGGACGGACGGTGCTGTATCTTTTGCTGTTTGCTCTGTCCATCGCCATTGTGTTCCGCGGCATTCCTTACGGTGTGGGTTTGGCGGTGATCCCTGTGGTGCTGCTGATTGCCGATCGCAAGGCGCTGAAGATGGTGGACTATCCGCAG
>JAGCMI010000109.1 GCA_017646545.1 Oscillospiraceae bacterium
GAAGTCCAACTTACGGCCAACCGCGCCGCCGGATTGGAGCATACCGTACATCTGCTGCAGATGGCTGCGCAGACGGACAGTTTCTTCATCCACAGCTACCTTATCGGCAAAGATGGCCGCCTCGGTCAGGATACGACCCTCATCGATATTGGTGGAAGAAAGCACTTCTCTAAGCTTATTTTCCAGACGCTGGCGGTAGTCCACCACGGTCTGGGCATTGCCGGCTTCCACCTGGGAAACCAGTTCCTCAATGGTGGCGCCACGGCTGCGCAAGTCATTTTCCAATGCCTTACCTTCCGCCACACGCATGGCATCATAGCTTTCCAAGGCCTTGGTCACAACACCCATCAGATCAGCCAGCAGCTGCTCTTCGTCCACCTCAGGCTTTTCAACAGAGAATACCTCGGGCATTCTCGACAGCAGAGAAACACTGATGTCATTGTTCACCGGGTACTTTTCTGCCATCTGCTGCATTGCAGCCAGATAGCCTTCCACCACGGCGGTATTGAGGGTAACGGTGGCATCCACACCATTTTCGGAATGCAGTGTGACGAACACATCCACCTTACCTCTGGAAATGGAATTCTTGACAGCCTGCTTGACTGCCTCTTCCGCAAAGGACAACATTCTGGGCGCTTTTACGCTGCAATCCAGATAACGATTGTTTACAGAGCGAAGCTCCACAGTAAACTGGCGGCCGTTCACAGTTTCAACGGCACGACCGTATCCTGTCATACTCTTAACCAACTTCAGACTCCCCTTTTCTCTCATTTTCAGCAGGGAGATTTCCCCACATATGCGGTAATGGTATATGCGATATTCTTTTTAGATAAGCGGCGGTCATAGACTTTGATCAGCGCAACACCCACTAAGGTGCAAGCGATACTGACCAGTCCACCCCGCTGCCACAGACTCTCTCCCAGAAGGTATCCCACCAGGAATAGAAGCAGGGGCAGCAGATACAACACCGCCGCAGCTTGCAACACGGACTTGGACTCGGATGAAACCACCACCAGATCGCCCGGCTGGGCGCCAATGGGATTTTTTGCAGTCAGGAGCATGGTCTGCTTGGCAGCGCCGCAGCCGGAACATTTGTGGCAATCACCGGAGCAGGCACTCTCTCGTATGCAGATCACCTCCGCCATGGCGTCCGGCAGCAGGCGTCTAACTCGTACTGTTTGTTCCATTTATTCCTCCGTCACCGTGACAGAGATGCTTTCGCTATTGGCATCGGGATATACATGCAGATATTCATATCCGACCACCTTGTAACTGGCGGGCAGAGCGGTGGATGCGGCGGTTGCGCCAGTGCAATCGATGATGCAGAGCACCTCATCTACCTTCAAAGAAGCCAGTACTTCCTTCGGTCCACGGATCATGATGGTGGGCTGCTCTGTGATCTGGACACGCATTCCCTCCGGGACATTGCGCAAATCGAACTGCTGCACAGTCACCGTGATTGCGTCTATTTCGGGAATGGAAACATGTATCTTGATTTCTTCCAGACATCTCACGCCTTCCGGCAGGTCCAGGGTGAAGGACTCCGTGAAGGATCCGGAATGATCTTTGAGCTTGATTTTGAACGGAATCACATCGCTGATCATATCAAGCGCCTCGCTGCTACCAATCAGCGTAACGGTTTCCACGGAAGCATAGGCTGTAACCATGGTGCCGTCATCCCGCAGGCCGCTGTCCGTATAATCCAGTTCAAATCTCACGGGCACAATTTTTACTTTGTTGATCTGAACCACCGTACGAATCACGGAAACATTCGTCGTTACAAAACTGATATCCGCAACGGGTCTGTTATCCATGCCACACAGTACCAACTGATAGTCTTCTACAAAAGTAGCCATCTTACCGGACAGATCCACCGTAATCTTGGCAGAGGTAATCTTGTCAATGGTTTCCTTCGGGCCGCTGATGGTCACCGTAGTATGATCCAAAGATGTGCTATTCTTGTCTTCCTGATAACCGTCGGCTACGGAGCCGGTATAATCAGCATCGATGGGAACCGTTTTCGTCAGCTTTTCCGCAACCACCACTGTGATTTTTTCAGGGTTTTGAGCCATGGGTTCCGCCGTACCGGACTGGAAGGATATGCTGCAATCGAGATTGTGTTCACCGGGTTTTGTGATCTTGGACAGGTCAGCAATGACGGTGATATTGGAGCTGTTGAGCTTTTTCAGGTCGGAACGGTTGCCTCTGAGCGTCAGATCCACACGCAAATCATCTGTGGAAGAAACAATAATGAGGTTCTGGTGATTCAGGTAGTCCTTACCCACCAGTTCCACGGGAATATCGTAAAATACAGATTCGGACTCAGGGCTGATCACCGTCACCACATACAGCCATAAACCAAAGGAAATGGCCAGCGACAGCAACAGCGTCAGAAATTTACTTTTCATCGCTTGCTCTCTCCCTTTCCGTTCTTCAGCAGCTTCTGGCGAAGCTTGACCACGAGATTCTCCTGCTGGTCAATTTCGTCAGGCATCAGTTCCGTACGCAGCATGCGCTCCAGCATCTGAGGTGCAAGATGCCGCTTGAGCATACCGCCAACCGCCACGGAGATGGTGCCGGTTTCCTCGGAAACGATGACCACAACAGCATCGGACACTTCACTGACGCCAACGCCGGCACGGTGACGGGTACCCAAATCCGCGCTCAGCCGCTTGGTTTCAGACAGCGGAAGCACGCAGCCTGCCGCACACACACGGCCGTTACGAATTACAACCGCGCCATCATGCAATGCTGCTTTCACAAAAAACAGATTACGAAGGAGCTGTTCAGAAACCTGGGCATCGATGGCTGTACCGGTCTTACAATACTCTTCCAGGTCATTATCCCGGGTAAAGACGATCAAAGCGCCCATGCGTTCATGGCTCAAATGCTCACAAGCCATAACTGTCTGGGTGATGATGTTGTCATACTCCTGATGATGGTTCTTTTCCACACCAAAGAGCCTTCTAAACTGCACATTGCCCACATGATCCATAATACGGCGCAGTTCCGGTTGGAAGAGCACGATCAATGCGATCAGACCAACGGATATCAGCTGATCCAGCAGGAAATTCAGAGCATAAATGTCACAAATATCCGTCAGCCATAGCATCGCAAACAAAACGAATACCGTGCGAAGAATCTTCAAAGAACCGGCAGAACGCAGTAACGGCAGCACTTTATAGATCAAAAACGCTACAATGATGATATCCACATAATCCGACCAACGCATATTGGTCAATTCACGAATAACAGTATTGTAAAAATCCATAATCTGCGATCACCGCCTCTTCTACCTTCTATTTCTGGGTTCAAAATAGGAGAGCCTATACTCACCCTATTATTTTATTCATTATAGCGGATTTCACAGACAATGGCAAGAGATAATGTAAAAATATTTTATGTCGCCTTACCGCAGAACTTCTGCTTTTTGCAGGAAAAAGGCAGTCTGACGGTCGGAGCAATCATGGCCAAAACTGACACGAACCGTTCCCGTTTCCAGTGTGCCGGCACTTTCATGAGCCAGAGGCGCACAATGAAGTCCTGCGCGCACCGCAATCCCCTGCCCGGAAAACCGGTCAGCAAGATCCTGGCAGTCCACGGAGGGCACAAAGGAAACCACGGCCGCCTGATGGGGTCCGTCAAAGACACGGTAACCCAGCTTTTTCAGCCCCACCACACAACGGCTCAACTGCCGCTGTTCCCGCTGACGGATTTGAGGCAATCCAACTCGGTTTACATAACGCATCCCAGCCCACAGACCTGCGATTCCGGGCACATTCACCGTACCCGCTTCCCCGCCATCCGGCAGAAAATCCGGCATTTGTTGCAGCATGGATTGGCTGCCCGTGCCCCCATACAGCAGCGGTTTTGGCATTCTTCCGCACAGCAGTATGCCCGTTCCCTGGGGTCCTAACAATCCCTTATGCCCCGGCATAGCCATAAAATCCGCGCCCAAGGCTGCAAAGTCAATATCTTGTGTGCCGGCCGATTGGGCGGCATCCACCACAAATGGCACCCGGTATTGTCTGCACAAAGCGGCCATCTGCTCCACCGGCAGAATATAGCCAAAAACATTGGACACATGGGTAAATACCGCTACTTCTGCCCCCTTTTTTAATCCTTCCTCAAATTGGGTTAAAGTATCCTCCCAATCAAAGAGCCGTCGGCCTGCAACAAGCAACTGTGCATTGAGCGCATGCAAGGGGCGGGTGACCGCATTATGCTCAAAACCGGAGATCAGCACCTTGCCCCCCGGCTTTACCAATGTGAAAATGGCCATATTGAGTCCATGGGTGCAATTGGAAGTGAACACCACCTGCTCCGGGCTGCAATGAAAGAATTTTCCCGCCATTTCCCGGCAGGTGAACACAGTTTCCGCTGCCTCCATGGCCGCAGGATAACCGCCCCTGCCGGGATTGGCGCAGCGGCCCATTGCCCGAAGCATTGCCTGGGGCACTTCGGCAGGCTTATGAAAGGAGGTTGCAGCGTTGTCAAGATAGATCACAGCAACACCTCCTGCAATCCCTGATCTTCGGTGTACAGCTTTCGGAATTGGATACCGGACTGCTGAAGCAGGCTTACCGCCCGGCTACGATCCTGCGGGCGTATGCGCAGGCAATAACCGCAACCCTGCTGCTCCATGTGCCGGGGTGTGCGTTGTAAGATGGTGTCAACCCCTGCCTGCCGCAGTATACGCTGGGCCTGCTGCGCCGGGGTGATGGAACGAAAAGTGATATAATCCGTTTTCATACGACAAAACCTCCCGGGCTAATCTATGCCCGGGAGGTGTGTTTTGTGTCATGATTTTACGATTTTCGGACAGAGTTTCCACGCAAGCCAGCCGAAGGAAGTGCCCAGGATGTTCAGAATCAAATCGTCCACATCGCAGGTGCCAAGTCCCGTTACATACTGCAGCAGTTCCACCGCCAGGATGATGGCAAACATCCACCCCAAATGCTTGAGGAAGTTGCGGGTTTTCTCCCACAGCAATGGAACAAAGAAGCCCAGCGGAATGAACATGATCACATTTCCCAGCAGATTTTTCCATGCGACAAACCGGGAAACCTGATCTGCGTGGCTGCCCAGAACCCGGACAAACCAGCCGATGGTGGTAAAGGGTTTTAGCTGCATGGGGATATGGGCGCTGTGCCCCAACCGCTGTCCCAACAACAACCAAAGCATCAAAAGGCAGTACAGCCCGAAAAGAACTTTAAACTGTTTACGCCTCATGCGTCCTCCAAAATGCACACCGCATGGCAGGCAATACCCAGTTTTTCACCGGTGAAGCCCAAGCCTTCTTCCGTTGTGGCTTTTACATTGATGCGATCGGTGTCAACTTTCAGTTGCGTCGCAATATTTTCCTGCATTTGAGGGATATGGGCCTTCAGTTTGGGCGCTTGGGCAATGACGGTTACATCCACATTCCCTACCCGATAGCCTTTTTCACGGATCATCTCCGCCACGCAACCCAGAAGTGCCATGGAACTGGCACCTTTATAGCGCATATCCGTATCCGGGAAGTGGTAACCGATATCCCGCAGAGCGGCAGCACCCAGAAGCGCATCCATCACTGCATGCAGCAGCACATCCGCATCGGAATGACCCAAAAGGCCGCACTCGTGAGGAATCTTCACGCCGCCCAAAATCAGCTCCCGTTCCGGAACCAGACGGTGCACATCATAGCCATGTCCAATTCTCATGCTTCTTCCTCCAACAATAGCTGGGCAATCTTCAGATCCAGGGGGGTGGTGATTTTGATGTTCCGCTCGTCACCCTCCACAATGCGCACCTTCATGCCAAACAGTTCCACCGCGGAGCAATCATCGGTGATCTTGGATTTGTCTGCCTTTGCCTGCGCCAGCGCAGCCCGCAGCAGGTCGAAATCAAAAACCTGGGGAGTCTGCACCGCACGCAGGGCACTACGATCCGGTGTTGCCACCACCAGACCGCCCTGCACCACTTTAATGGTATCCTTCACCGCAATGGCAGGGGCTGCCGCGCCATAGGTATTGGCGGCACGAACCACCCGGTCAATCAGCTGCCAGGAGGCAAAGGGTCTTGCGCCATCCTGCACGGCTACCAGCTGGCCCTTTTCTGAGAGGGTATTGAGTCCCATATTGACGGAATCTTCCCGGCTCTCACCGCCTACCACCACCGCTCTGACTTTATCAAAGTCATGGCACAGATCCATAATAGGCACGATGAGATCCGGTCTTGTCACCACCACGATCTCACGGATCGCATCACACGCCTGGAACTGGCGCACGGTGCGGACGATCATAGGTTCCCCACCCAAAGGGGCCATCACTTTATCAATGCCCTCCATGCGGCTGGCAGAACCTGCAGCCACAATGACCGCACCGCAATACTTCAGCTTCAGCAATTTGCGGGCAGGTCGGGTTACTTTCGTAATATCCATATCAAAGCTCCTTAATGATCTTCTTGAAGCACTCGCCCCGAACCATAAAATTCTTAAACTCGTCAAAGGATGCAGATGCCGGGCTCATGAGCACCACATCCCCCTGCTGTGCCGCTGCCGCAGCACATCGAACAGCATTTTCAAAATTGCCGCAATCGGTCATCTCCGGTTTTTCACCGGGGCAGGCTTCCACCGCTGCCCGGATCTGGGGTGCGGTAGCGCCACAGAGGAAGAGTTTCTTCACATGTTCACAAATCTCCGGTCCCAGTTCGTCATAGGGAATGTGCTTATCATAGCCGCCGGCAATCAAAATCACCTTATCCTTGAAACTGCGAAGGCCTGCGATGGTACGGGTGGGCGAAGATGCGATGGAATCGTTATAGAAACGGACACCATCCTTGATGCGAACCAACTCAATGCGATGCTCCACACCGCCAAAATTCTGCGCCACCTGGGAAATCGCTTCGTCAGGAACCAATCCTTCCACCGCTGCTATGGCCGCCATATAGTTCTCAATATTATGGACACCGGGGAGCAGAATATCCTGCGTTGCCACCACCGGCTTTCCGTCACGGCAGATATACCCCTGGCGCAAATCCACATAGCCACTTCCCTGACGGGAGAAGAAACGGGTGGTACCATTGCCCCGGAAGGATGCGGTGATGGCATTATCCCCGTTGAGAATCAGCAGATCATCGGCAGACTGGTGGAGGAAGATATTCTTCTTTGCATCCACATATTCCTGCATATCCTTGTGGACATCCAGATGATTGGGTGACAAATTGGTCACCACCGCACGATGGGGACTTTGCTTCATGTCCATCAGCTGGAAGGAACTCAGTTCCACCACAGCCACATCATCGCTCTTCATCTGCCGGGTCAAGGGCAGCAAGGGCGTTCCGATATTGCCCCCAAGCCAGACGGTTTTACCGGCGGCTTTCAACATTTCAGAAATAAGGGTCGTCGTGGTCGTCTTACCATCGGAGCCGGTGATGGCAATCATACGGCAAGGGCAGACCGCAAAGAAGGCAGCCATTTCGCTGGTAATTTCCGCACCACCGTCACGAAGGTGCCGCACCGCGGGATTCTCCGGGTGCATACCGGGGGTACGGAAGGCATACTCCGCCTGCATATCCTCGTAAAAGCGCTCACCCAGATGCAGCTCACAGCCCAAACGCTCCAGCTGCAGCACTTCTTCATCCAGTTTCTCCCGGGGCGTACGGTCACCACCGGAAACCACTGCGCCATACTCCAGCAGCAGCCGCACCAAGGGGCGATTACTGACGCCCAATCCTAAAACCGCAACACGCTTGCCCCGCAGAGCACTAAAATATTGTTCAAAGGCTGAAATCATAGTTCTTCCTCATTTCCAATCAAAAGGGTCTTTTCTATAGTATATACATTCTCAAAAGAATTTGCAAGATATTTGACAATTGGCTGAATTTGCGATACAATAGCCACGCGACCGGGTTGGACAGCCGCGGATGCAAGCCGAAAGGCTGCAGATGAGGAAAGTCCGGGCTTCACAGGGCAAGGATAACGGGTAACGCCCGCCGGGGGTGACCCCAGGACAAGTGCAACAGAGATATACTACTTTCGATTTCCGAAAGGAAAGGTGAAAAGGTGGGTTCATAGCCCACCCGGCCCATGGTAACATGGGTTTTACGATGTAAACTCTATCCCGAAGCAACGCCGTGGAGAAACACATAGGTCTGCCCGACCGTTTCGAGGAGGCGGCTTGATCTTACGAGCAATCGTAAGGCTAGATAGATGGCTGTCAAGACAGAACCCGGCTTATAGACCCATGTCGCAACATAAAAAACGCACCGCCAATCGGCGGTGCGTTTTTGCTTGATTCAATCCTCTCCCAAAGGCGGCATTTCC
>JAGCMI010000110.1 GCA_017646545.1 Oscillospiraceae bacterium
GATATAATAGATTCGACAAACTTGAATTTGACGAGGTAGTAAAATGACAAACAAGACAAAACCAGTAACCATTGCATTGACAGCGATATATCTTTTCATAGTTGCGTGGATTATTCTGTTTAAGTTATCCACATTATCTGAAATTGCACATTTAGACCACATTAGGAAGATTAATCTTATCCCTTTTCATTATGACGAGGAACAGTCATATCATCTAACTGAAGTATTGGAAAATGTGATGATTTTTATTCCATTGGGTATTTACTTCAAGATGCTGAAGATTACAGGCAAAAAAGCTATTCTTTGTGGACTGACGTTCAGCCTTTGTTTGGAAGTTCTGCAATTCATTCTCGCTGTAGGAGTAACAGATATTACAGATATCATAACGAATACCATAGGCACAGCTATCGGTATTGGTATTTATGTGTTATTGTTTCGAATTTTTAAGAAAAGTGAAAAACTCGATAAGGCGCTGCGTGTATTGGCATCGATTTGCACCATACTATTTATCTGCTTGATAGCACTTCTACTTATAGCCAACTAAACTGTTCATCCAATTCCAATTTGTCGAATAGTTAACCGCAGCACCAAGAAATTGGTGCTGCGGTAGTTTTCTGCCTTTATGCAAACTGGCTGGCGTAGAGCTTGTAGTACATTCCCTTTGCGGCCATAAGCTGCTCATGGTTGCCTTGCTCTACCACATCACCGTGATCCAGCACCAAAATGTTATCCGCGTGCTGAATGGTAGAGAGGCGGTGGGCGATGACGAAGCAAGTCTTATCCCACATCAGGTTGCGCATAGCCACCTGCACCTGCTGCTCGGTAGCTGTGTCCACATTTCTGGTAGCTTCGTCAAGAATCAGCATTTGGGTATCGTAGAGCATAGCCCGGGCGATGGTGAGAAGCTGTTTCTGCCCCTTACTGATGTTGCCGCCATCCTCATTGATGATGGTGTTGTAGCCTTTGGGCAGCCGCATGATGTAGTTGTGGATGTGAGCAGCCTTGGCAGCGGCCACAACTTCTTCCATAGTGGCGTTTTCCTTGCCGTAGGCAATGTTCTCAAAAATCGTTCCCTGGAAGACCCAGGTGTCCTGCAGCACCATGGCGTAGCTGCGGCGCAGGCTGTCCATAGTGACGCCCCGGATCTCATGGCCGTCCACCAAGATCTTGCCGCTTTGCACATCATAAAAACGCATCAAAAGGTTGATGATGGTGGTTTTGCCTGCGCCGGTGGCACCGACGATCGCAATGGTCTGACCGGCCTTGGCCTGGAGATTCAGGTCATGCAAAATGGTTTTTCCGGGAAGGTAGCCAAAGGAGACATGCTCCATATCCACATTGCCGTCCACTTCAGTCAGGGTAATGGCATTGGGACAGTCCGCCGGTTCTTCCTCCTCGTCCAGCATCTTGAACACACGCTCAGAAGCGGACAGCGCGGAGTAGATCTCGTTGATAATATTGGCGATCTCGTTGATAGGGCCGGAGAATTTCCGGGAGTAAAGCACGAAACTGGAGATGTTGTCAATGCCCACAACGCCAAAGGAAAACAGCAGAGAGCCCACGAAAGCGATCAAAGCCAGACCCAAGTTGTTGATAAAGTTGATGGTCGGGCCCATGGTAGAGCCAAGAGAGTCGGCATCGAAGTAAGCGTCGGCTGCTTCGTGATTGATTTTCTCAAATTTCTGACAGACACCGTCTTCGTTGGCGTAGGCTACGATGGTCTTTTGGCCGCTGAACATTTCCTCAACAAAACCGTTGAGCTTGCCATAGGCAGCGCTGCGCCGGGAATACCGGGGCCGTGTCTTTTTGCCCATGCTCCGAGTGTAGGTGAAGGCCATGGGGATCGTGACTGCCATGCAAAGCACCAGCGGGGGAGAGATGGAGATCATCATAATGAGAGATCCCACCACGGTAACGATGCTGGTCATGATCTGCACCACATCCGTAGCCAAGCTGGTACAGATCACATCTACGTCATAACTGATGCGGCTGATGATATCGCCGGCCTGGTTTTGGTCAAAGTAACCTACCGGCAGCGTCATCATTTTGTCAAACACATCCCGGCGCATTTTTTGCGCGACCCGGCGGCTGATCCGCATCATCATAAGGCTGACGCAGAAAGAGAGAATGTTGCTGAGTGCGTAGACGATCAGCATGCAGCCTGCATAATAGCCTACCAACTGAAAATCCACAAGGCCTTCGCCTGCGGCGGCTGCCCCGATGGCTTTGCCTGCGAACTTTGGTCCTTGCAGGTTCAAAAGGTTTCCGATCAAGGCGCATACACAGGCAAGCACCACGCCCCAACGGAAAGGTTTCAGATAACTGAGTAAGCGCAAAAGGGCCTTTTTGGTATCCTTAGGCCGTTCTTTGGCTCTTCCGCGGTCTCCCGGTCCTGGCATAACATTCCCTCCTTTCAGCGCATAGAACCCATTTGGTTCTCATAAATCTTTTTGTAAACTTCACAATGTTCCATCAAATGCTCGTGGTTTCCGTAGCCGATGCAGCGGCCGTTGTCCATAACCAAAATGTTGGTCATGCCCATGATGGAACTGACGCGCTGGGCAACCATGACCACGGCGGCGTCTTTGTAGCCGGTGAAGATGGCGTTGCGAAGCTGGGCATCGGTTTTGTAGTCCAAAGCGCTGGAGGAGTCATCCAGGATCAGGATCTCCGGCTTGGCTGCCAGCGCCCGGCTGATCAGCAGCCGCTGCTTCTGTCCACCGGAAAGGTTTGCGCCCTTAATGGCGGCCTTGTACTGCAAACCTTCCTCCAGATTGTTGATATACTCCGCGGCAACGGCATCTTCAATGGCGCGGTTCAAATCTTCCGGCTGCAGCCCTCTGCCGAAGTCGATGTTGTTTTCCAGCGTGTCATTAAAGACCATGTCGTTCTGGAAAGCCACGCCGAATTTTTGATGCAGGGTCTTCTTGTCATAGCTGCGAACATCCCGCCCGTCTATGTAGATCTCGCCGTTTTCGGGGTCGTAAAAACGCATCAACAGGTTAATAATCGTGGTTTTGCCGCAACCGGTAGGCCCAATAATACCCAGGGACTCACCACGGTTGATGGAAAAGCTGATGTCGCTGAGCACCTGCTCTTGATCCATGCCGTTGAAATCGCCGTCAGCATCCGCGCCTTGATAGCGGAAATCCACATGAGAAAAGTGGAGAAAGGGCAGCTCGGGTTTTTCTTCCAGGCCGGAAACGGGCATCAGATCGGCTTCGGTTTGCAAGACTGCGTCGATTCGGTTGGCAGAAGCAGATGCTTTGCTGATCATAATAAACATCCGGTTGATCGCCATGATGCTTTGCAGGATCATGTTGAAGTAGGTCAAAAACGCCAAAATCACGCCGGGCTTCATAGCGCCGCTATTGACCCGGGAGGCGCCTACAAACACAACCAAAGTCAGTCCGATATTCAGACTTAGCTGCATGAACGGGCCGGGAATGGCCATAAACGAGCCGGTACGGATGTCGGTGTTTGCCATGTCGGCGTTATACTGATGGAAACGCTTTTTTTCGTATTCGGTCTTGGAAAGGGCTTTGATGACGCGGATGCCGGTGATGTTTTCCCGCATGGTTCGCACCACATCGTCCAGCCGTTTCTGCACCTGCGCATAAAGCGGAATGCCTTTCCGGGAGATGGTGACGATGACCAAAAGCATGATGGGAACCATGGCGCACATAATGCCACTCAGCACGGGATCCATCGTCATGGTCACGATAATGCCGCCCAGCAGCATGATGGGGGCGCGGACGAACATGGTTTGCAGCGCACGGATGAAGTTTTGTACATTGTAGCTGTCGCTGGTCATGCGGCTGGTCAGACTGGGCAGGGTAAAGTGGTCAAACTGGTTTCCGCTGAGGCTGATGGTTTTGTTAAACAGATCTCTGCGGACATCATAGGATACCCGATGGGCATTGTCCACAGCCTTGTGGTTGCTGTGTTTGTTGATTTGCCATACCACCACAGCGGCAACAACCATCAATCCGCCCCACAGGCAGATGGCAACGGTGTTTTGCGTCGGCACCACATGGTCGATCATGTGCTCCAAAATATAAGGCAGCATCAGCTCGGCAAAGGTGGCAATCAGCTTGGCAAGCATTACGATGAA
>JAGCMI010000111.1 GCA_017646545.1 Oscillospiraceae bacterium
AGTGCATAGTTCTGGAACACCAGACCAATGCCGCGAGCCTCAGTGGGCAGCTCGGTAACATCCTCTTCACCAAAGAAGATCTTACCGCCAGTGGGCTTCTGCAGGCCGCTGATCATGTACAGAGTAGTACTCTTGCCGCAGCCGGAGGGGCCCAGCAGACCGATCAGCTTGCCATCGGGAATCTCGAAATTAAAATCATTGACCGCAACGACCTCAGAGTTCGACTTCTTGTCCCGGCTGGGGAACACCTTTGTCAGATTCTGCAAGACAAATTTCATTATTAATCCCTTCCTATATAAAATATTTTATTTTTCGGCCTAAGGATGGTGGGTTTTGCTCAATACTGCGCTCTATTGGCCGCATCTGCACTGATACGCTTTTTATACTCCAGAAGTGCTTCCGGAGAATCAAACATCATCTGGCTGGCCATATCCACCGCAACGGTGCAGGCGAGCAGATCGTGCAGAGCAGAATTGGTACGAGTCGCAATGAGTAAAATAACCTGCAACAGCAGGATAAGCCCGAGAACCAGCGTACCGATCAGTCCTACCATCTGGAACAGCAGCATAATAACGATCAGTACCGGGATCATGGTTTCCAGCGTGTACTTGCCCAGAACCGTACGGACGAACATCATGAAGGGGGTCACCTTCACACCGTCGGTACGCATCAAAGCAATGCCGAAAATCTTCTTTCCAATGGTCTGGCCATTGCCCAGCCACACGGGCACCAGCAATTCCAGAACCAGATAACCCATCAGAATACTCAGCGATGCAATAATCAGGGTCAAATTCACCACCATGGAATAGGTGCGCATGACCGCCTCATCGCTGTTGATGGCTTCCAGCGCCTGCATATAGCGCGCCATCTCTTCTTCTGTGAGCTTTTCATATTCTTCCAGCGTCATGGAAACATTGATGTCATACTTTTGGCCATACTCTTCGTATGCCGCATCCATCTGGGCATTATAGTCATCGTAGCCAAACATACCAGACAGCGCCATGGCAAGCACAATGACCAAACAAACCAGCAGGATCATATCAAATGTGTAGGCAGAGATGCGCTTGAGCATACTCGCCTTCTGCAAATCGTTCTTCAAAACATCGCCTCCAACGGGGGGTCGCCAAGATACCGCACCATGGCAGTATAGATAATTATATCATAGACTTCAAGAAAAATCCACAATTTATTACAAGATCTTTCATATTTTTTCACTTACAGCCCGCGCTTCAAGCCCTCAGCCAAAGCGGCAGGGATACGCAGTCCTCCCCTGCCCACGCCCAGCTGAATATCCGGCTTGTTCTCGCCATGGAAATCGCTGCCGCCACTGTGCAGCAGGGAGAAAGTGTCCGCCATTTCCATCGCAGCGGCAGTGGTAGCATCGTCATAGGTGGAATAATGAACCTCCATGCCCTGCAGACCCCAATGCGCCGCCTGCTCCAGAAAGGCTCGCAGCTGCTCCTGCTTCAAATTCAAATACGGATGGGCAAGCACGGATACCGCCCCTAAATCCCGGATTGTGCCCAGCATTTCTTTCGGTGTGGGACGGGCAGGCGGTGTATAATAGCCGTGCTTGGGGCTCAAAAGTTTTCCGAATGCATCCTGAACGGACTCCACATAGCCTCGATGCATCAGCTCCGCTGCAATCAGAGCGCGGTTGACCTGCCCCTCCGGGGTGGCGGATTTGATTTTTTCATAGCTGATGTCGTATCCTGCCTTGTTCAAAGCATTGACCAAATCTATATTGCTTTGGTCCTTACGCAGATGATACTGGTGCATCAAGTCCATCACCTGAGGAAAGTATTCCGGTTTCAGATATAATGCCAGTATGTGCAGTTCTGTGCCGTTATAGTCTGTGGAAAACTCCACACCGGGCACCGCCTCCACCGAATATTTTTCTGCCGCTGCCAAAAAATCCGGCAGGCCAGCCACGGTGTTGTGGTCGGTCAGAGCGATGGCAGAAAGGTTCCGCTGCTGCGCCTCTGCAAGAAGCTGGGCAGGGGTATAAGTGCCGTCGGAATAGACGGAATGGGTATGCAAATCACAAAATCGTTCCATAGGGCATATACCTCCATTTTCTACATGCATTATAGCTTTTTATGCCCAAAAAATCAATATGCACAGCACTCTGGCAATCGAGTGCAGAACAGGCGATTTTTATCTTTTCTTTTGGCAAAGTCTGTGGTATAATACCTGCCGAAGAAACCGCAAAGGAGCGTTTTATATGCCCACAATCGTAGAACTTTTGTCCCAGGAACTGGGTCAGAAGCAAGAGTATATTGAAAATGTCATCGCTCTGATGGACGAAGGCAACACCATCCCCTTCATCGCCCGTTACCGCAAGGAGATGCACGGCGCTATGGATGATACTGTTCTTCGTACCTTGGAGACCCGGCTGCAGTATCTGCGGAATCTGCAGACTCGCCGCGATGAGGTTAAGTCCTCCATCGAGAGCCAGGGCAAGCTGACGGAGGAACTGTCCGCCGCCATCGATGCCGCCGCCACATTGGCAGAAGTGGAAGATCTGTACCGCCCCTACAAGCAGAAGCGTCGCACCCGCGGCTCGATTGCCCGGGAGAAAGGCTTGGAGCCTTTGGCGCAGGCCATCTTCGCCCAGGACGGCAGCGATCCGGCTGTGCTGGCGGAAGGCTATGTGGATCCGGAAAAGGGTGTCAACTCTGTGGAGGAGGCTTTGGCCGGCGCCAACGACATCATCGCAGAGGATCTGTCCGACGATCCTGCCATCCGCAAGAGCCTGCGTGAGCTGATCGCCCGGAAGGGTACCTTGGTGGTCAAGGCCGCTGATCCGGAGGAAGATACGGTTTATCGGCTGTATTATGATTTCTCCTACCCCATCAGCCGCCTGATGGATCACCAGATTCTGGCCATCAACCGTGGCGAAAAGGAAGAAAAGCTGAGAGTCACCGTGGCGCTGCCCGGCAACGAAGGCCCTGCTGTGGTCTGCCGCGCTGCCCTGAAGCCTACCATGTTCATTTCCCAGTTTGTGAAAGCCGCGGCTGAGGATGCTTACGAGCGTCTCATCTTCCCTTCCGTTCAGCGAGAGACCCGCAGTGATCTTTCCGACCGGGCATACAGCGGCGCCATCCACAATTTTGCCTTGAATTTGAAGCCCCTTTTGATGCAGCCCCCCGTCAAGGGCTTTGTGACCATGGGCTTGGATCCCGGATACCGCAACGGCTGCAAGGTAGCTGTGGTGGATGCCACCGGTAAGGTACTGGACACCACCGTGGTGTATCCCACCTTCAGCGACCGCAAGAAGCAGGAAGCCATCGACATTCTCTCCAAGCTGATGCGCAAGTGGGGTGTTTCCCACATCGCCATCGGCAACGGCACCGCCTCCCGGGAAACCGAGGCCATGGCGGTGGAGATGCTCCGCAGCTTCCCCAATGCCAGCTACATGATCGTCAACGAGGCAGGCGCCTCTGTTTACTCCGCCTCTCCCCTGGCGGCTGAGGAATTCCCGGAATTTGATGTGAATCTGCGTTCCGCGGTTTCCATCGCAAGACGGTTGCAGGACCCCCTGGCAGAACTGGTCAAGATCGACCCCAAGGCCATTGGCGTGGGTCAGTATCAGCACGACTGCCCCCAGAAGGAACTGGACGGCGCATTGGGTGCTGTGGTGGAGGACTGCGTTAATGCGGTAGGTGTGGATGTGAACACCGCCTCCAAGAGTCTGCTGCTGCAGATTTCCGGTTTGAATGCCACCACCGCCAAGAACATCGTAGCTTACCGCGAGGAAAATGGTGCATTTACCTCCCGTGCCCAGATTAAGAAAGTGCCCAAACTGGGACCCAAGGCTTTCCAGCAGTGCGCTGGATTCCTGCGCATTCCCGAAAGCAAGGAAATTTTGGACAATACCGGTGTGCACCCTGAGTCCTACGCTGCTGCCAAGGAACTGCTGAAGCTGCTGGGCAGCGACGATATGGCTTCCCTCTCCGCCCGTCTGGAAGCTTACGGCACTGCCGCTGCGGCAGAAAAGTGCGGTGCAGGCGAAATGACCCTCATTGATATCGCCAAGGAACTCTCCAAACCCGGTCGTGACCCCCGTGATGAGCTGCCCCCTCCGGTGCTGCGCAAGGATGTGCTGGAGAGGAAGGATCTGGTGCCCGGCATGGAACTGACCGG
>JAGCMI010000112.1 GCA_017646545.1 Oscillospiraceae bacterium
AAAAAAGCAGGCGGCGAGGTAGTTGCTGTTAACGATTTCACTTTTGAAATCCCCGATGGCAAGCTGATCGGTCTTTTGGGACCTTCCGGCTGCGGTAAGTCTACCACGCTGTATATGATCAGTGGCTTGCAGAAGCCCACTTCCGGTAAGATTTTCTTCGGTGAAGACGATGTTACCAATCTGGCAACGGAAAGCCGCGGCATCGGTCTGGTGTTCCAGAACTACGCACTGTATCCCCACATGACCGTCAAGCAGAATATCCTCTTCCCCCTGCAGAATCTGAAGGGCGAGGATAAGATGACCAAGGAAGCTATGCTGGAGCGCGCTGAATGGGCCGCCCGCCTGGTTCAGATCGACGAACTGATGGACCGTAAGCCCAGCGAAATGTCCGGTGGTCAGCAGCAGCGTGTTGCGATCGCCCGTGCGCTGGTCAAGATGCCCCGTGTTCTGTTGCTGGACGAGCCTCTTTCCAACCTGGATGCCCGTCTGAGACTCCAGACCCGTGAAGAGATCCGCCGTATCCAGCGTGAGACCGGCATCACCACCATCTTCGTTACCCACGACCAGGAAGAGGCGATGTCCATCTCCGACGAGATCGTGGTCATGAAGCTGGGTGTTGTGCAGCAGATCGGTGCTCCCCAGAATGTTTACGACAACCCCGCCAATCTGTTCGTTGCCAAGTTCCTGGGCACTCCTCCCATCAATGTCTTTGAGGGCAGTGTCAAGGGTGGCAAGCTGTATCTGGGTGAGGACTGTGTCCTGGATGTTCCCGTTGCCGATCAGGAAGTCTTTGTCGGTATCCGTCCCGAAGGCTTTGAGCTGGATCCCAATGGCCCCATGCAGTGCAAGTTGAACAATGTGGAAGTGATGGGCCGTGACTCCAGCGTTGTCTCCCTCCATCCCGCTTCCCAGAACCCCGTGGTTCGCGCCATCATTGATGCTGACAATAAGGTTGACCCCAACTGTGAAACCGTCCGCTTCTCCCTGAAGCCTCACAAGGTCTTCATCTTCCATAAGGAGACCGAGGAAAGACTGTTCTGAGGTGAAATAATATGGTAGATAGCAAACAACAATGGAAGGCTTGGCTGTATCTGGCACCTGCCATCGTGCTGCTGATGATCTTTACAGTTTGGCCTATTATCAACACCGTGCGCCTGGCTTTCCTGGAGGGTTATAACGCTCTGGAAGCTACT
This sequence comes from Oscillospiraceae bacterium, assembly GCA_017646545.1. Taxonomy (GTDB): domain Bacteria; phylum Bacillota; class Clostridia; order Oscillospirales; family Oscillospiraceae; genus Faecousia. The sequence continues at coordinate 1,194 of JAGCMI010000112.1, forward strand.
TGGGGCGCAACCTACAAAATTGGTATCAGCAACTTCATCGATGTGTTTGCTTATGATAATTTCTTCACTTGTCTGAAGAACACCATGTGGCTGACCTTCCTGACTGTTCCGATCTCCACCGTTCTGGCTCTGCTGATTGCAGTTGCCCTGAACTCCATCAAGCCTCTGCAGAAATTCCTGCAGACCATTTTCTTCCTGCCCTATGTCACCAACTCCATCGCCATCGGCATGGTCTTTGCTGCCATGTTCAACATCATCGGCCTGCGTCCTAACGGCCTGCAGGCAGATAGCTGGGGCATCATCAACAACATCATTATGTTCTTTGGCGGCGATCCCATCAACTGGATCAATGCCCAGTCCGGCTATTGGGCCAATATAGCGGTCATGGTGGTCTACATCGTCTGGAACGCATTGCCCTTCAAGATTCTGATCCTGCTGGGTGGCCTGCAGAGCATCAACAAGCAGTATTACGATGCTGCAAAGGTGGATGGCACTTCCCGTCGCAGAGTGTTCCTGCGTATTACTGTGCCGCTGCTGAGCCCCATGCTGGCTTATGTCTTTATCACTGGCTTTATCGGTGGCTTCAAGGAGTATTCCAGCATCGTCGGTATTTTCGGCGAAAAGATGGGTCCCGTTGGCGCTCCCTACAGCCTCAATACCATGGTCGGCTACATCTATCAGGTTCTGCCCGATACGGACTACGGTGTTGCCAGTGCTGCAGCATTGATCCTGTTCGTCATCATCCTGGTGGTGACCCTATTCAATAACTGGCTCAGTCGCAAGATGACCCATTACTAAGGAGGTAAAGCATGGCAAACAAGAATACTGTAATGCATGAGAAAAACCTCCAGACGGTTTCCGCCCAACAGCGTGTGCTGCAGGTGGCGGTCAAGGCAGGTACCTATGCCTTCCTCGTCGTGATGGCGCTGATCGTGCTGTTCCCCTTCTATTGGATGATCATTTCCTCCCTGAAGTCTTTGGAGGAGTATCGTCTGAACATTCCTACCTTCTGGCCCAAGGTCATCATCCTGCAGAACTATGCAGAGGCCTTTACCGCAGCAAATCTGGGACGACTGTTCCTGAACACCGCCTATGTTGGCATCGTGTCCACCATTTTGTCCCTGGTGATCACCGTTTTGTCCGCCTTCGCCTTTGCCCGTCTGGAGTTTAAGGGCAGAGAGCTGATGTTCGCGGCATTGCTTGCCACCATGATGATCCCCGGCGAACTGTTCACCATCACCAACTATGCAACTGTCAATGCCTTGGGCTGGATGAAGTCCTTTGAGGCACTGATCATTCCTTTCCTGGTGAGCGTGTTCTATATCTACCTGCTGCGTCAGAACTTCATGCAGATCCCCAATGAGCTGTATCTGGCCGCCAAGGTCGACGGCTGCAGCGATTTGAAGTATCTGTGGAAGGTCATGATCCCCCTGGCACTGCCCACCCTGATTTCCATTACCATCTTGAAGATGATGGGCGCATGGAACTCCTATGTTTGGCCCCGTCTGGTTGCCAATGACGATGCCCACCGTTTGATCACCAACGGTCTGCGTAACGCCTTTACCGCAACCACCGGCGATGTCAACTATCCCGTGCAGATGGCTGCAGTTGCCATCGTGTCCGCACCGCTGTTTATGGTGTTCATTTTCCTGCGCAAGTATATCATGAAGGGCGTCAGCCGTAGTGGTATCAAGGGTTAATTCCCGGTTAGTGGCCCGTTTACGGGCAATAACATAAACATTATTTCTGAGGAAGGAAGTAAAAACAAACATGAAGAAAAGAATTATCAGCATTCTTCTGCTGGCTTGCATGATTCTGAGTGTCTTCGGCCTGACTGCTTGTCAGCCCGGTGGCAACCAGGTTCTGGCTGGCAACTTCGAGATCCCCGAGGGCGGTTATGATGGCAGCGAAGTCACCATTACCTTCTACCACACCATGGGCTCCAACCTGGCAGATGTTCTGAACATCTACATCGAGGAGTTCAATGAGCTGTACCCCAACATCACCATCGTGCATGAGCAGGTCGGCGGCTACGACGATGTCCGCGACCAGATCAAGACCGAGCTGACCGTTGGCAACCAGCCCAACATCGCTTACTGCTACCCCGACCATGTGGCTCTGTACAACATCGCTCGCGCTGTTGTCACTCTGGACGACCTGATCGCCAGTGACATGGAAGTCACTCGTGCTGACGGCACCACCGACATCCTGGGTCTGACCGACGAGCAGATTGCTGACTTCATCGAAGGCTACTACAACGAAGGCAAGCAGTTCGGTGACGGTCTGATGTACACCATGCCCCTGTCCAAGTCCACCGAGGTTCTGTACTACAACAAGACCTTCTGCGAGGCCAACGGCCTGAAGGTTCCCACCACTTGGGACGAGATGGAAGCTCTGTGTGCTCAGATCAAGACCATCGACCCCGACTGCATCCCCCTGGGCTATGACTCCGAGGCTAACTGGTTCATCACCATGACTGAGCAGTACGGCAACCCCTAC
>JAGCMI010000015.1 GCA_017646545.1 Oscillospiraceae bacterium
AGCTGGACTTGATCAGACGGTCAAGGCCAGACTCAGCTACACCCAGCTCTTCCATGAACATGGCGCGCTCTTCGGGATCATCCAGCTCGGCAATGTCAGCCTCCAGCTTGGCGCAGATGGGCAGCAGCTGGCTGCCTTCCTCTTCTGCCAGGGCCTTGACCTTCATGTAGTGACGGTTGGCTTTGGGCTCATTGATCTCGTTTTCTGCTAGGTTGGCAACATAGATGGTCTTTTTCAGGGTCAGCAGGTCGGAAGTGCCGATGAGAGCCAGATCTTCCTTGTCATCGGTAAAGGTGCGGGCCAGCTTGCCTTCGTTCAGATGCTCCAGCAGAGCGGAGAACTACTCCACTTCACGGGCAAACTTCTTGTCGCCGCCCTTCATAGCCTTCTGTGCCTTATCGATGCGGCGCTCCACCATTTCGATATCAGCCATCACCAGTTCCATGTTGATGATGTCAATGTCACGCAGGGGATCGGTGCTACCTTCCACATGGGTCACGTTGCTGTCTTCAAAGCAGCGGACGACATGGACGATGGCATCGGTGGTGCGGATGTTGGAAAGGAACTTGTTGCCCAGACCTTCGCCCTTGCTGGCGCCTTTGACCAGACCTGCGATGTCCACGAATTCGATGACGGCAGGGGTGGTCTTCTTGGGGGAGTAGAAGTCAGAAAGCCACTGCAGCCGCTCATCGGGCACGGAAACCACACCCACATTGGGGTCGATGGTGCAGAAAGCGTAGTTGTCAGCCGGCACACCGGCATTGGTGATGGCATTAAAAAGGGTGGACTTGCCAACATTGGGCAGTCCCACGATACCAAGCTTCATAGAATGAGTCTCCTTTATTCTAGGTTTTCGTAAAAAGTAGCATATTCTTTCCCATTATACTGCATCATTTGCTTTTTTTCAATAGTTCCCCGCAGAAAAACAAAAAAATCCCCGGGCGTTTGCCCGGGGAAATCCTTTACAGAGTGGATTTTTTGCGGTTGTACAGCTTGGCCAGACCGCCTTCGCTGGTCTCACGGAAACGGTGATCCAGATGGATGCCGGTTTCCTTCATGGCGCGGCATACCATATCATAGCTGATGTTACGGGAGCCGGTGAGGAAGTAGCTCATGTTGCAGGCATTCATGGCGCGCAGCGCAGCAACGGCATTGCGCTCGATGCAGGGGATCTGTACCAGACCGCAGATGGGGTCGCAGGTCAGACCCAGGTGATGTTCCATGGCAACTTCAGCGGCATATTCCACCTGATCGATGTTCTGCATGTAAAGCTCTGCCAGAGCAGCGGCAGCCATGGAGCAGGCGGTGCCGATCTCGGCCTGGCAGCCACATTCAGCACCGGAAATGGAAGCGTTGCTCTTGGTCAGATTGCCGATGATACCGGCAGCGGCCAGACCGCGGCAGATCTGATCGTCGGTGTAACCCTTGGTGACCTGGGCATACTTCAGCACAGCGGGCAAAACACCACAAGCGCCGCAGGTGGGTGCAGTGACGATGGTGCCGTTGCTGGCATTCTGTTCTGCCACCGCGTATGCATAGGAAGCGATCTGCTGGAACTCTTCCAGCGCAGGCTCACGAATGGCCAGATTGGTTTCGTACAGTTCCTTGGCTCTGCGGCGCACATTCAGACCACCGGGCAGGATGCCCTCAGCGGCCAGACCTTCGTCGATGGCCTTCTTCATGGTCAGCCACACTTCCATCAGGAAATCCCAGATCTCGGGACCTTCGTTCAGTTCCACATAGTCGGACAGTTTCTCGATGTAACGCCATTTGCAGAAGTCCTTGATCTCTGCAAAAGAGTGCTCCACATACACTTCGTCACCGGCAACGCTCTTTTCACCGGGCAGGCGGATATCACCGCCGCCAATGGATTCCACCCGCAGAGAGCCGATCTGCTGACCATCCTTCATGGCGATAAAGTCCATGGTGTTGGGATGGGCGCCGGGCAGTTCTTCCTTGGAGAAGACGATCTCCGTGGGAATGGGGGAGAGAACCTCCAGCAGCACGGTGTCCGTGCCGTGACCTACGCCGGTTTTGCTCAGAGAGCCGTAGAGGATGACCTTAAAAGCGTCAGCCTTGGGATGTTGGCTGCGGAACAGCTTGGCAGCCCGTTCCGGACCCATGGTATGGGAAGAGGAGGGGCCTTTGCCGATCTTATAAATATCTCTAATGGACTTCATGGAAAAATCCTCCAATATAATTTCATCCGTTACATTATAGCAAAGCTTGTCGAAAAAAACAATGGGGGAAAAGGAAGAATATCTGGAATAAAAGCCTATACAACCCCTTGACAGATATGTTAAAATATAGTGTATTGAATATTACATTCCGAAAGGATGATGACTTTTATGGCAAAAGATAAGAAGGTAGAGCAGATTACCGATATGGAGGTTGACTTTGGTCAGTGGTTCACCGATGTCTGCAAGAAGGCACAGCTGATTGATTATTCTTCCATCAAGGGTGTGTTCATTTACCGTCCCTATGGCTATGCCATCTGGGAGAACATCCAGAACATCATGGATAAAGAATTCAAGAAGCAGGGCGTTGAGAATGTCTATATGCCTCTGCTGATCCCCGAATCTCTGCTGCAGAAGGAAAAGGATCATGTGGAAGGCTTTGCTCCCGAGTGCGCTTGGGTCACCATGGGTGGCGGCGAGCGTCTGGAGGAGAAGTATGCCATCCGCCCCACTTCCGAAACATTGTTCTGTGAGCATTTTGCCAATGTGCTGCAGAGCCACCGTGACCTGCCCATGAAGTATAACCAGTGGTGCTCCGTCCTGCGTTGGGAGAAGACTTCCCGCCCCTTCCTGCGCCATCGTGAGTTCTTGTGGCAGGAGGGTCACACCATCCATGCTACCGCTGAGGAAGCCAAGGACTTCACCGAGACCATGCTCAATGTCTATGCTGACTTCTGCGAGAATGTGCTGGCTATGCCCGTTACCCGCGGTCAGAAGACCGATAAGGAAAAGTTCAACGGTGCTGAGGCAACTTACACCATCGAGTGCATGATGCACGACCGTAAGGCGCTGCAGGCTGGTACTTCCCACTACTTTGGCGATGGCTTTGCCAAGGCTTTTGATATCGAGTTCACCGATAAGAATAACCAGAAGACCAATCCCCACGAAACTTCCTGGGGCGTTTCCACCCGTCTGATCGGTGGTATCATCATGACCCATGGTGACAACAACGGTCTGGTGCTGCCTCCCAAGGTTGCCCCCATTCAGGTGGTGATCCTGCCCGTGGAACAGCATAAGCCCGGTGTTCTGGATGTAGCTGCGCAGCTGAAGAACCGCCTGATCGACGCTGGCTTCCGTGTGAAGCTGGACGACAGCGACAATTCCATGGGTTGGAAGTGCGCTGAGTACGAGATGAAGGGTGTTCCCGTCCGTGTGGAATGCGGTCCCCGTGATCTGGAGAATGGCGAGTGCGTCATCGTCCGTCGTACTGACCGTGAGAAGGTGGTCACCAAGCTGGAGAATCTGGAAGCAGCCGTTGCCGAGCAGTTGGCAGTGGTGCAGCAGCAGATGTTCGCCAAGGCCAAGAAGAACCTGGACGAGCATATCTTCGAAGCTCATTCCATCGAAGAGGCGAAGGCGCTGCAGGATGAGAACGGCGGCTACATCAAGACCATGTGGTGCGGTGATCTGGAGTGCGAGCTGGCTATGAAGGAAAAGGCCGGTATGTCCTCCCGTTGCATCCCCTTTGCGCAGGAGAATTTGGGCGACAAGTGCGCCTGCTGCGGCAAGGAAGCTAAGAAGATGGTCTACTGGGGCATCGCTTACTAATACAGCATACCAAGTCGTATTTAAGAGCATTCTGAAAACGACGCAGTCATTTCTGGCTGCGTCGTTTTTGTACAGAAGGAGGAAACCATGGAACGCATACTCATCATTGGCTGTGGCGGTGCGGGAAAATCCACCTTGGCGCGGCAGTTGGGGAAAAAGCTTCACTTGCCGGTGGTGCATTTGGATAAGCTTTTCTGGCATCCCGGCTGGGTAGAATCCTCCAAAGAGGAGATCGACGCAAAGATCCACGCAGAGATGGCCAAACCCCAATGGATCATGGACGGCAATTATAACCGCACCCTGCCGGAGCGGGTGAAACATTGCGACACCATCCTTTATCTGGATTTCTCCCGTGTTGCGTGTATCTTGGGGGTGCTGAAGCGGATTATCACCACCTACGGCACCGTCCGCCCGGATATGGGGGAAGGCTGCCCGGAGCGATTTGACCTGGAGTTTCTCAAATGGGTCTGGAATTATAACAAAGACAAGAGAGAAAGAAACTACCGCTTGCTAAACGAAGCCAAGCATGCTGAAACCATTGTTCTGAAAAACCGCCGCGCGGTGAAGAAATTCTTGAAAAGCCTATAAAAAATCTCCGTATGATTGGTTCATACGGAGATTTTTTTCGTGCGTACAAGGTTGAATCCCAGCAAAAACACAATGATGCAAACGCAGGAGCCTGTGGCCAGATTCATAGCACGTATGCCCGTTTCCGTCATACCGTCAAAAGACACCAGCATGGAGCGCTGCAGAGAAAATATGGAGAAAAAGGCGTCTGCAAAGGAAATGTTGCGGAGAATCGCCTCTTTTTCCATCAACTGTTTTCTTGCACGAATCAGATTTATTGTCGCAAGTGTGATCTTTGTGAACGCATATACAGCGATTGCCAGCATGGGAATGAGGGGAAAGTGGGTGCCTCTGTCCTTGGCATGGGAAAGAATGACGATTCCTGCCAGGGGGATGGAGAGAACCATCAGCATCACACCGGTAAATATTCTGATGAATCGCCCGGTGCTTTTTGTGGATAAAACAGAAAAGCGAAGAATGCTCAAGATCACATAGTAAGTGCCAATGGTCAGAAGCCACCAGGATTGGGTAATCCTGCCGAAAATAATATGGTAAGCACTGTATACCATATTCAGTGTCAGGCTGATAAACGGTATCTTGTTTTTATGATATACTTGCATCGATCTTACCCATAACGCAGTCTATAATTATTTTGCTGATCTGCTCAATGCTGTCGCTGCAGTCGTTTTCCAGCCATTGCATCACGATTGCGGTGATGCCGGAAAGGTAGAATTTCATCACATATTGTCGGTCCTTTTCCGGAAAATGAAATCTGGAAAGGATGGGATTGAAGATATACAGCGACATTTTGTTGTATACATTCCGAAGGTCCATGGTGCCGAACTGGCGGATTGCAGTGCTGAAAATGCGCTGGTTTTCTTTTATAAAAGTGAGGTAGGGGGTCAGGTATTCTGGGGTAATAAAGACCAGATCGTTCAAGCTGCAATCCTGAAAACGCTGGGCAATGCTTTGGGTGTCCACCGGAAAATAGGAAAGAAAAGTGTCCAGAACATACTGGGTCGTTTCTTTCAGAAGGTCCGAGGTGTTCTCGTAATGCAGATAGAAGGTGGAGCGATTTACACCTGCCTCCTGGCAGATTTCACGGATGGTGATATAGGCAAATGATTTTTTCTCCAGCAGGGAGAGCAGAGCCTTGTTAAATCGTAATGCGGTGTTGAAATATTTACTTTCGGACTTGTTCAAAGTCAGCCCTCCTTTTGGTGAGAATGTGATGCGTCTTATTGCTCACTGATCTGTCGTGCCAGCTCTACGATTTCGTAAGCGTACTTTGCTTTGCCCTTTTCCAGCATCTTCTTGTAAATGGGGTAGTTTACACCGCAGCCGGTGAAGCCCAAAATGCCGATCACAATGCCCAGTGCGGTCATCAGATTGCTGCCGCCAATGACCTGCATGGAAAGGCACATACCCGTGCCGGCAACTAGTGTGGAGATGATACCGAAGGTGTAGGTAAAAATGGTGGCAGGCCGTTTTGCCTTGGCATCCAGCTTTCGTAGGGCAATGATCTTGGAATTTTCCTTGGGGGCATATTCCTTTGCGATGGACTCAGCATAGATTTTATCTGTGTTCATTGTAGAACCTCCTTTTGAATTTTACAAGGCTAGTTTACACAAAAAAAGGAGGGGATGGAACAACA
>JAGCMI010000113.1 GCA_017646545.1 Oscillospiraceae bacterium
CATACGGATTGACCGTTTTCTGCTTCAGGGACTCGAATAATTAAATCCGACTGTCCGGTGGACAGTCGGTCGCGAGGGCTGGACCGAGCGAAACCATAATTTTCGCCAACGGCGAAAATGTAAACGAGTCCCTGGCGAGCCAATTCTTCATGCATATTTCCATCGTCCCAAGCATAAAATGTACAAGGGCCGGCTGCGCTTAGCTTGCCCTTTTTTCGCATCACACCGCTGCAGTTTCGGCGACACACTTGACTCCAGATGTAACACAAATCTTCCGCTGCCCTCGTCATGGGTCGGAGGCGAGTGGGTTTCGTCCGGTGTCCAAGGGTAGTATGTGCCGCAGGTGGGGAAATATACGGAGGAAGTTTATGGGAGAATTCGTATCGCTTTTTGTTCTGGCAGCGCTGGCATTGGCTGTGGTGCGATTGGTGATGGCGCCCATCCGTCTGGCGTGGAAGCTGGCGGTCAATGGGTTTGTGGGACTGGTCAGCTTGTATCTGGTGAATTTGGCGTCCTCGGTGACGGGGCTGTACATCCCCATCAATGCGGTTACAGCTTTGATTGCAGGGGCCTTGGGGCTGCCGGGGATCGGCATTTTGGCAGCAGTACAGCTTTGGTTATAAAAAGAGGGCGCGGCATCTGCCGCGCCCGTTGCAATTTTAGATATTTGCCCAGCAGGTGAGGGCGGGGGCAGCGCCCAAGGAGAGGGTGCTGCTGGTTTCGCTGAAGATCACCAGCAGATCGCCTGCCTTCATTTCGTAGGCAACACCGTCCAAGGTAAAGCGGGTGTCTGCCGTGGGATAAAAGGCATTGAAGCCTGCTGCGATGGGGGCGGAGCCGCGATGCAATTGCATCCGTCCGTCGCAGTTTTTCAGCATTAGATTAAAATCCGTGGCTTTGCCCACGCAATGGGTGGGGGTTTCACCGCTGAAACGGTAGGGCGCTGCCAGCGCATCCATAACCACCGGTACGCTGCCGGGATGGGTCAGGGTGAAGCTGCCCTGCAAGGGGGTGATATACCGCATCACACCCGGCAGGGGGGTGAAGTCGCTTTCCTCTAAATCCACGGTGGCGGAGCTGATGCGAAGCTGGAAATTCCGCTGGGCATAGCTGCCGTCGGCAGGGTAGAGGAACAGTTCCGTGGTGGTGCCGCCGGACCAGGTGCTGGTGCGAAAATCCGGGGCGGACAAATGGATGATTTTCATAGCCCCTCCTTCTCCAGCAGTTCCGCGATCTGCTTGGCGATGCCGCAGGCCTGGCAATGGGGGCAGTTTTTGAAGGCGCAGTCCATGGTCAAGGGGCCGTCCTCGTTTTCCACGGTGACCACTCTGCCCTTGTCCAGCGCCCGGCAGTAGCCGGAGATGAACTTTTCCATATCAATCCTCCACCACGCAGAAGCCCTGGGGCGCCAGACTCAGCCAGTTGGGTGCCACAGTCCGCAGATTGTGACCCATCAGCAGGCGGCCTGCGGGAATGTCCCAGGCATCCATATTGCGGTTTACATAAACTCTGACGGTCTTGCCTTCGTATCGGCGGCAGAAGGTCAGGCGGTGGTCGGTGGCATAGGTGAACTCGATGTCGCCCAGACGCAGGGCATCACATTCCTTTCGCAGCTGACCCAGCTGACGGAAGAACTCCAGCAGCACTCTGTTTTCGCGACCCCAGGGATAGCTGCGGCGGTTGAAGGGGTCCTTATGACCTTCCATGCCGGCTTCATCGCCATAGTACAAGCTGGGGCTGCCGGGGAGGGTGTACTGCAAAAATGCGGCCATCAGCAGCCGCTCCTCAGCGCGGATATACTGGCTGCGGGAGAGGAAACGCTGGCTGGCTTCCTGGCGGCTGCCGTTAAAATCATCCACCAAAGCGGTGAGAATACGGGGGGTATCGTGGGTGCCCAGCAGGGTCATGCAGCAATTGATGACCTGAGGGGGATAATTTTCCGCAAGGTTCATGACGGTGGTCTTCAGTTGCTCGCCACCGTCCATTTTGCGGACGAAATTCATAATGGCGGTGCGGAAGGGGTAGTTCATGACGCTGTCCAATTCCCCGTCCACAAAATAGCGGCGGCGACGGCCGTAGGCCTGCTTGTTGGAAGCGTCTTCCCATACTTCGCCAATGAGCAGCGCATCGGGCTTAACTTCCCGGATCCGCTTTTTCAGCATCAGCACAAATTCGTCCGGCAGTTCGTCCACCACATCCAGACGGAAACCGTCTGCACCGGCCTTCAGCCAATGAGCCACCACGCTGTCTTCGTCGGTGATGATGTATTTCACAAAGGCAGGATCCATCTTGTTGACGGTGGGCAGGGTGTCAAAATCCCACCAGCTGTTGTAGCTTCTGGGCCAGGGATGGAAGGTGAACCAGCTATAGTAGGGGGAGGACTCGCTCTGATAAGCGCCCTTGCCGGGGAAAGTACCGTTTTTGTTAAAGTAGAGGCTGTTGGAGCCGGTGTGGGAATACACACCGTCCAGCACCACCCGGATGCCCCTGCTATGGGCCGCTTCGCACAGGGCGGAAAACTCTTCCATGGTGCCCAGCATGGGGTCGGGCTGCTGGTAATCACCGGTGTCATAGCGGTGGGAGGAGAAACTCTTGGAAATGGGGTTGAGGTAGAGCAGGGTAGTGCCCAGAGAGGCGATGTAATCCATCTTCTCGGTGATGCCCTTGAAATTGCCGCCATAGAAGTCGTTGTTCAGCACTTCACCGGTGGCGGTGGGGCGCCAATCCACTTCCTCATACCAATCTTTGTGCACGGTATAAGGCTGCAGCTTGTCCGTCAAGTCGCAGCGGCCGACTTTGTGGAAACGGTCAGGGAAAATTTGATAAATGGTAGCGCCCTTTGCCCAATCCGGGGTCTGGAAATCGGCAGGGATGCAGGAAACCTGCCACAGATCGCCGGCTTCCATATTGGTGTCGTTGCCCTGCTTGAACAAGCGGAAGCAGCTGTGCTGCTGGGTGATACGGAAGAAATAAAAATACAGACCCGTTTCCTCGAATGCAAAACTGCCCTTGAAAATATCGTATGCGCCCTGCTTCATGGCGTATTCCATGGTGCAGGTCATGGCGGGGGAGCCATCTTCCTGCTGGAACACACATTCCACCGATTTTGCGCCTACGGAGGAGGGAATGTGGATCCGCAGGGTGCAATTTTCCTTGGGTGTGAGGGTGCCAAAGGGAGTTTTGAACTGGGTCTGCTGGCTGTCAAATAAAATACGCATAGGGTTCTCCTGTTGCCGTAAAGAATTTATAGACATTATACACCATCTTTCTCAAAAAAGATAGCCAAACTGTTTACAAAATCGTCTGGATTTTTTGACTGGATGTGGTATAATGAATAAAATGCATTGCTATTGCTATTTTACGAAGGAGATCATCTATGGGATTGCTGACGAAGATTTTTGGAACCCGCTCCCAGCGGGAAGTGAAGAAGATCCGCCCCGTGGTGGATAAAATTCTGGCGCTGGAAGGACAGTATCAGGCGCTTTCCGAGGAAGCGCTGAAGAATAAGACCGCTGAGTTCAAGGCGCGTCTGGCTGCAGGCGAAACTTTGGACGATATTCTGGTGGAGGCATTTGCCGCCGTCCGGGAGGCTGCGTGGCGCGTGCTGGGCATGAAGCCCTATCCCGTGCAGCTCATTGGCGGCGTGGTGCTGCATCAGGGTCGCATCGCGGAAATGAAGACCGGTGAAGGTAAGACCTTGGTGGCCATTTTGCCCTGCTACCTCAATGCTCTGACGGGCTTGGGTGTGCATGTGGTCACTGTCAATGACTATCTGGCCAAGCGTGACTCGGAGTGGATGGGCAAGGTTTACCGCTATATGGGTCTTTCCGTGGGTCTGATCATTCCCGGCATGGATCCTGCGGAGCGCCGCAAGGCCTATGCTGCCGATATTACCTACTGCACCAACAACGAACTGGGCTTTGACTATCTGCGTGATAACATGGCCATTTACAAGCACGAACTGGTGCAGCGCGGTCACAATTTCGCCATTGTCGACGAGGTGGACTCCATCCTCATCGACGAGGCCCGTACCCCTCTGATTATCTCCGGTAAGGGCGAGGAAAGTTCCAAGCTTTACGAAATGGCGGACTATTTCGTTTCCACCCTGCGCCGCCAGGTCTTTGCCAAGACCGAGGATAAGGAAAGCTATGACCAGCTGGATAGCTGCGATTACTATGTGGATGAAAAATCCCACACCGTATCCCTCACCGCCAGCGGTATTGCCAAGGCGGAAAAGTATTTCGGTGTGGAAAACTTGGGCGACGGTGAAAACTCCACCCTTTCTCACCATCTGAACCAGGCCATGAAGGCCCGGGGTCTGATGAAGAGGGATATTGACTATGTGGTCAAGGATGGGGAGATCATCATCGTTGATGAGTTCACCGGCCGATTGATGTATGGCCGCCGCTATAACGAAGGTCTGCATCAGGCCATTGAAGCCAAGGAAGGCGTCACCGTGGCCCACGAGAGCAAGACTCTGGCCACCATTACCTTCCAGAATTTCTTCCGTCTGTACGGCAAGCTCTCCGGCATGACCGGCACGGCGCTGACCGAAGAGGAGGAATTTGGCACCATCTACCGGCTGGATGTGGTGGAGATCCCCACCAACAAGCCCATCGCCCGTGTGGATAATTCCGATGCCATTTACAAGACCCAGCAGGGTAAGTACCGTGCCATCGTGCAGCAGGTGAAGGACTGCCACGAAAAGGGTCAGCCCGTGCTGGTGGGTACCATTTCCATTGAGGGCAGTGAACTGCTGAGCAGACTGCTGAAAAAAGAGGGCATCCGCCATAATGTGCTCAATGCCAAATACCATGAGCAGGAAGCCCAGATCGTTGCCCAGGCCGGTAAGTTTGGCGCGGTGACCATCGCCACCAACATGGCAGGCCGTGGTACGGATATTATGCTGGGCGGTAATGCAGAGTTCCTTGCCAAGACCGAACTGAGCAAGACCGATCTGCCCCAGGAACTGCTGGCAGAGGCCGATTCCTATGCGGAAACCTCCGATCCCGAGATTTTGGCCATTCGGGAAAAGTATGCCCAGCTGCTGGAAAAGTACAAAAAGGAGATTTCCGGTGAGGCCGAGCAGGTGCGTCAGGCCGGCGGTCTGTTCATTGTGGGCACCGAGCGCCATGAGTCCCGCCGTATCGACAATCAGCTCCGTGGCCGTTCCGGCCGTCAGGGTGACCCCGGTGAGACCCGGTTCTATCTGAGTCTGGAAGATGATCTGATGCGTCTGTTTGGCGGTGACCGGGTCATGGGCGTGATGAATGCCCTGGGCCTGGATGAGGATACCCCCATCGAGCATAAGATGGTTTCCTCCGCCATGGAAAATTCCCAGCGCACCGTGGAAAGCCGCCATTTCCGCTCCAGAAAGAATGTGCTGGAGTACGATAATGTGATGAACACCCAGCGTGAGGTCATCTATCAGCAGCGCCAGAAGGTGCTCGACGGTGAGGATCTGCGGGAGAATGTGCTGAGCATGCTGCGCCAGTGCATCAGCGGCGCGGCCGGTGATGTGGAAGAACTCAAGCGCTATGAAGGTCTGTTCTATCCTGCCGGGGCGGTGAGCCAGACGGAGGATGTGGACGAGCTGTACCGGATGGCGGTGGAAGTCTACGAAAAGAAGGAAGCTGCCTATGGCGAGGCCACCATGCGTGAACTGGAGCGCGTGATCATGCTGCGAGTGGTGGACGAGCACTGGATGGACAATATCGATGCCATGGACGATCTGAAGCAGGGCATCGGTCTGCGTGCTTATGCCCAGCACGACCCCGTGGTGGAATTTAAGAACGAAGGCTATGAAATGTTCCAGGCCATGGTCACCGCCATCCGTGAGGAAACGGTGCGTCGACTGTTTATGGTGAAGCTGGCGCCCACCCAGAGCATCCAGCGCCAGAGAGTGGCCAAGGAAACCGGCACCGGCGCCGCGGTGAATGCGGTGGTGAAGAAGCAGCCGGTGAAAAAGACCCAGAAGGTGGGTCCCAACGATCCCTGCCCCTGCGGCAGCGGTCAGAAGTACAAAAAGTGCTGTATGCAGAAGGATAAGATGGGCGAATAACGGAGTAGCTATGGCGATCAACACCATCAAAAAAGGAACACTGGAATATTTGGCAGCGGAGGGCATCTCCGCGCCCCATGCCTTTACCACCCGTCTGGGCGGTGTCAGCCGGGATCATTTGTCCGCGCTGAATCTGACCCTGCACCGGGGAGATGCGGCGGAAAATGTGGAGGAAAATTACCGCATTTTGACCGCTGCGCTTGGTGTGGACAAAGAAAAATTGGTGCTGACCCGGCAGGTGCATTCCGATGTTATTCGTGTGGTGACCGATGCCGATTGTCATGGCGTGGATCACCATCTGTATCCGGAGTGTGACGGTCTTATCACCAATACCCCCGGTGTGAGTCTGGTGGTGTTTACTGCCGATTGCACCCCCATTTTGCTCCAAGACAGCGTCACCGGAGCGGTGGGAGCGGTGCATGCCGGCTGGCGGGGCACAGCGCTGGACATTGCCGGCAAGGCGGTGGAGAAAATGGCAGCGGAATTTGGCTGCCATCCGGCGCATATCCGGGCGGCCATCGGCCCCAATATTGGCCCGTGCTGTTTTGAAACCGATGCCGATGTGCCCCAAGCCATGGTGGATACCTTTGGGGACGAAGCGAAAGCATGGATCCGTGCAGTTGGGGATAAGTATTATGTAAACCTAAAAGCCATCAATGCCCTCGCTTTGCGACGGGCAGGTGTGGCGCATATTGAAATCAGCGAAGATTGCACCATGTGTATGCATCATCGCTATTGGTCCCATCGCTATACCCGTGGTCTGCGGGGAAGCCAAGGGGCTGTGATCTGTTGCGAAAGGGGGATTCTGTGAGAAAGATACTGGCAATTCTTTTGGCAGTGGTGCTGCTTTGCGGCTGCACAGATCCATCGGCTTATACCCCCACGGGCAATGCCTTGGATGAACAGGGCATGACCCGCCCCACTTTGGTGGAGGGGAAAGAAGATCAGGATTTTTCTTTGGTGTATGATCCTGCCAAGACCCTCAATCCCTACACTTGCGCAGATCAGAATAACCGCATGATCTTTTCGTTACTGTATCAGTCCCTTTTTGCGGTGAATGGGAATTATCGCCCGGAACCCCAGCTTTGCAAAAGTTTCCGGGTATCTCAGGATCGGAAAAGCTATGTGTTTTATGTGCACGAGGCGGAATTTTCCGATGGCGGGATTTTGACCGCCGGGGATGTGGCGGCCAGTCTGGAAGCGGCCCGCCAAAGCCCGGTGTACAGCGGACGGCTGTACAATGTGGAGGGAATCTCTATCACAGAAGATGGGGGTGTGCAGGTAACGCTTCTGACGCCCTATGAAAATCTGCCCCTGCTGCTGGACATTCCCATTTTGAAGGCAAATCAGGTGGCATCGGAATTTCCCTCCGGCACAGGACCGTATGCCTTGGAAAACGGTGTAGCAGGCCGCTGGCTGCGGCTGCGGCAGGATTGGTGGTGCAAGGCGAATTTACCCATCTCTGCAGAAAAGATCTCTCTGGTGACCGCTCTGACCGCCAAGACCATCCGGGATAAGTTTGAGCTGGGTGATGTGGGTGTGGTTTGCGCCGATCCCAGTGCGGACAGCTATGTGGATTTCCGCTGTGACTATGAATTGTGGGATTGCGAAAACGGCATATTCCTCTATCTGGGCTGCCGCGCCAAAAGCGGTGTGTTCAGCAACGAAGTGGTACGCCAGGCGTTGACCCACGCCATTGACCGGAGCCTGCTGGTACGGGAGTATTACCGCACCTTTGCCCAAGCGGCAACCTTGCCGGCCTCTGCCGATTCCCCTTATTACAACAAGGCTTTGGCAGACCGCTACGGTTTTGATGCGGCCATCTTCCGGCAGGCGCTCATTTCCCAGGATATGCTGGAGAAAAACATCAGCCTGCTGGTCAACAGCGCAGACGGTCGCCGCACCCGTGTGGCGCAGGCCATTGCCCAAATGCTGCAAGATTGCGGTCTGAAAGTAACGGTGAAGGCTGTCACCGGCACCAATTACACCAATGCGCTGAAAAACGGACAGTATGACCTGCACTTGGGGCAGACCATGCTCTCGCCCAATATGGATCTGTCCGCCTTTTATTCCAGCAGCGGCACTCTGAATTTTGGCGGCATGAATGACACCGCCATCTATTCTCTGTGTCAGGACGCGCTGGCCAACAGCGGCAACTACACCGCCCTGCATCAGGCGGTGATGGAGGATGCCATGCTTTGCCCGGTGGCTTTTTTGAGCTATGCGGTGTATGTGCAGCCGGGTCTGGTGGAGGATTTTGCGCCTGCCCGGGATCGGATCTTCTATTACACGCTGGGCAAGACCCTGGACGAGATCCGGATCAAAGAATAAACAAAAACAATGAACCCGACCTATGGTTTTGATCATAGGTCGGGTTTTTGTTATGTGTATGCCGTCTTACTCCAGTTCGTGCACCTTGTCGCGGTAGGGGCTTTCGGTGGGAGTGTGGGTATCGGCTTCCCGCTGGTAATTGCCCACCACCTTGGCAGCCAGTTCCACGGGCAGCAGGGTGCCGGCGCCGGCCACACAGCCACCGGGGCAGGCCATGCCCTCCAGCAGGTAGCCATTGTACTTGCCGGCCTTGGCCATGAGCATCAGCTTGCGGCAGTCCCGCAGACCTTCCGCACGGGCGGTCTTGACCTCAACTTCGGGGTTGGTTTCGTGGATCAGATCCTCCACAGCCTTGGCAACACCACCGGAAACCGCAAAACCGCGGCCTGCGGCAGTACCTTCGTTGAGCACCACCCCATCTTCGATGGTGGCAAAATCAATTTCCTTGGCCTCGAACATACCCTGCAGTTCCTCGAAGGTCATGACAAAGTCCACCTCGGAACGGACATCGGTACGGATGGCCTCCAGCTTCTTGGCGGCGCAGGGACCCACAAACACCACCTTACAGCCGGGATACTTCTGCTTCATGAGGCGGGCGGTGTAGACCATGGGGGTCAGGGTCATGGACATCTTGGACACCTGATCGGGGAAGAGGACTTCGATCATGGAATGCCATGCAGGACAGCAGGAAGTAGCCATATAATTCTGCTTGGCGGGCACCTTCTCCAAGAAGTCCCGTGCCTCTTCAATGGTGCACA
>JAGCMI010000114.1 GCA_017646545.1 Oscillospiraceae bacterium
AAAGAAGGTCATAAAAATTATCGCCATCTTTATCGGCGCGCATAGCGCTTTTTTGGGTAACTGCCTTTGCATCCTGCAATGTCAGCAAAATCGTTCCGTTATCCACTGCACCGGCAGAGAACAACACTTCAACCGCATTCAGCGCTTTGCGCAGATCACCGCCGCAGGCGCCGGCAATGTACTCCAGCGCACCCTCCTCAGGAACAGCTTCCAGCGCAGTCCGCTCCTGAAGAAACGATACCGCACGCTTCACCGCCTGCAAGGCAGCGCCGGCGGAGATCTGCTTAAACTCGAACACCGTACTACGGCTCAGGATCGCATTAAACACATAAAAATAGGGGTTTTCCGTGGTAGATGCGATAAGCGTGATCTTGCCGTTCTCAATATGCTCCAGTAAGGATTGCTGTTGTTTTTTGTTAAAGGACTGGATCTCATCCAGGTAAAGCAGTACCCCATTGGGCGCCATGAAAGTATCCAGCTGAGATACAATGTTTTTAATATCCGCGGTGGATGCAGTGGTGGCATTCAGTTTGTAAAGCGTCCGGTTGGTCTGCTTGGCGATGATATTGGCCACCGTGGTCTTTCCGGTGCCGCTGGGGCCATAAAAGATCATGTTGGGTATTTTCCCGGAATCCACAAGCCGGCGCAGTACCGCACCTTTTCCGAGAATATGCTCCTGCCCAAAAACTTCGTCAAGGGTCTGGGGTCGCAATAGGTCAGCAAGAGGCTGATACATACATCGGCTCTCCTTTCTTAAAAAGTCGCAACATCCTGGTCTGCCGGCTCTGTGGGCTTTACATGGGTAGCTGTCAGAACAGGACCTAACTCACCGTTATACAGGTAGTGTCTCTCTGCAGAGACAGACGCTGTCACATCCACCCAAGCCCGGGGTGTCAGCATCTCAGAGCCTAAGAAATTGCAGGGCACGCCGCAGAACTGAATATCGTCTTCACAGCAGGTCATCACAAATCTGCCGGGAGCAAACATCGCCTTCTTCTCCCTGCGAAGCTTTGCTACCTGTCCTTTAAAATGCACGGTTTTTCCGTGGTACTTTTGGGGCTCTTCGGTGATATCCCGATACCAGATGGCATAATCTTCATCCTTGATCTCGATCACATCTGCATGAATATCAAAAGGCAACGGATCTTCGATATCATCAAAAGCCGTGCTGCCATCGGTATAATCATAAAGAATATCCATACGGCGGTTGGCTGCCCGGACGATCTTATGCAGAGGCATGGTGTCTGCGCCGGGTTCAAGCCGGTTAAACACCACCATCTGTCCGCCCACCAGCTTGTCCATGACCAGATTGCGCATATTGGCATTATAGGCCATAAATGTGGTGGAATCTGCAAACATGACCTCCTGGGCCACCACCCACTCCTCGGGGAAGCGGCTGTACAGATCCGGTACAAGCTGCATGCCGTTCAGCTCCGCAACCACACGCTGGGCCTTATACTTCTTCCCAAGTTCACGCAGCTGCTTTTCTGTCACGGTCTCCTGATCCAGCACTTCCGGATACACATTCTGGTAGGGATATGTGGAGAAATCGTACTCCTCTTCTCCCTCCTCGAACACCAGCAGAAGTGTGCGCTCACCGGCATTAAACCGGGGATCTTCCAAGGTCTCCTGGATAAACTTGGTCTTGCCGGAATCCAGAAAACCCGTAAATACATAAACCGGTATCTGTTTCATAGATTACACTCCAAACAACTGCGCAATATCTTCCTGATCCAAATCAGAGCCGATCACACAGAGCTTGCCGGTGATGGCCGGGCTGCCTGTCCGGACATTGGCTTCACCGGGCACATAATCAAAATGGATCCAAGTGCCGTCCATGCCGGAAACGATACCCTTGGAGCGCAGAACAAAACCGTACTCCCGGGAATCCAATTTCTTCAGCGCGGACTCAATGTCCTGAATCGTAAAATTCTTGGTAGTCTCAACACCCCAAGAAGTAAACACTTCGTCTGCATGGTGATGTTCGTGATCGTGGTCATGGCCGCAGCAGCAGTGGCCGTGCTCATGTTCATGATGGTGATGCTCATGGTCGTGATCATGACCGCAGCAGCAATGGCCGTCCTCGTGCTCATGATGGTGATGCTCATGGTCGTGATCATGACCGCAGCAGCAGTGACCATCTTCATGTTCATGATGGTGTTCATGCTCATGATGATGACCGCAGCAGCAATGCTCGCCATGGGCATGGTGATGGGCATGGACCAACTCTTCCAGATCCGCAGCAACGGATGCGTTGCCCTCCATAGCCTCTACCAGCTGTGCGCCGGTCAACTGACTCCAGGGAGTGGTAACGATGGTAGCTTTGCTGTTATGCTCCCGAAGCATCGCCACCGCAGTATCCAGCTTCTGCTGGGGGATGGAATCTGTCCGGGACAGAATAATGGTAGAAGCTGTCTCGATCTGGTTGTTATAGAACTCACCAAAGTTCTTCATATACACTTTGACCTTGCCTGCGTCCACAACCGCAACAGTATAGCCAATGGTAATATCCTCAGTGGTAACCTTCTCCACCGCAGCAATCACATCAGACAGCTTTCCAACACCGGAAGGCTCAATCACAATGCGGTCAGGGGCATACTCAGCGATCACCTGATTCAGCGCCTTGCCGAAATCACCCACCAGACTGCAGCAGATACAGCCGGAATTCATCTCGGTAATGTTGATGCCGGCATCCTGCAGGAAGCCGCCATCAATGCCGATCTCACCAAATTCGTTTTCGATCAGCACCATTTTTTCACCGCTGTAATGTTCCTGGATCATTTTCTTGATCAAAGTAGTCTTGCCAGCGCCTAAAAAGCCGGAATAAATATCGATTTTTGTCATAGATAACACCTTCTGTAAAATTCTTTCACTATATTATACCACCGGCATAGTTATAAAACAAGTTAAAATAAAGATTATGGTAAGAGAAATATATGATAATTTTAAATTAGCCTTATGGAAAAATTATTATGAGAAATTAGCATATAAATCACATTTTATTTTTGTTAT
>JAGCMI010000115.1 GCA_017646545.1 Oscillospiraceae bacterium
ACAAGTGGGCTGTTGCTCATAGTATCACTCCTTTCTTTCAAATTTTGGGTGCTTTAACCGATCTTCACCCAGCTGCCCAGCTTCCAGACCCAGCCGTTCTTTGCGACTCTCTCACCGCCTACATACTGGAACACCTGAATCGGGGATACCAGCAGAATACCCCCGCTGCCGATGGCATGGAAGTCCGCAGCGCTGCCGCTTCCGGTTACGATCCAGACCATGCCCTCATCGATGGGGCCGGGGTCCACCCCCGCGAAGACCCAGCGGCTCATGGGCACATCCGTTTCAATGTAAATGGTATATTCCTCAGGTTTCGCGGGCATCGCTGTGCCCGCCACCACCTGAAAGTTCAGGGGGTTTATGCTGCCTCCCCCATGCTTGAATCCTTTTGCCATAATGCGCCCTCCTTTACTGCGTGACTTCCGTGGCCGTGATCGTCCCGCTGTCGTCCACGGTAAGCAAAAATTTCTTCGTGCTTCCCACAGTGCTGGAGCGGATCACCACCCCATCCACGGATTCGGGGAGCAATTCTTCGGCCAGTTTCTCTACAACATTTTTGTGAATCTTGACCGTTACCGCATCCGATTCCGCAAGATCGATGATATCCACTTCTTGATATGCATAAGAAACCAGCATAGCAAAGGGTTCACCCGTGTTCACACCGCCCACAGGAGAGAAGTTACCCATAGCAACAGCATTGGAATCGTTAATCAGTCCAGCAGGAGCTGCCTGACACACGCACTTATAAGCTGTTCCGTTGTAAGTGACGGTATAGGTTTCACCCACTGTCAATTTAGGTGTGCCGCCATAAATCGCCCACATCGTGCCAAAAGAAGGATGTGTGAAAGAACTCGCATCGGTTTCTTGCAGAAGTACATTTTCTTCCATATATGGTATACCATCAGGGAGAAACTCAGCTGGCATTTTATTGATTACTTTTTTATACACAGCGAAGGTATGCTCGCCTGCCATGATATGTAAGAACACGCCTACCCCTTCCGCAAAATACGCCAAAAACTTGCCGTCAATCAAGGCGGGGGTGTCAGGGGAGGAACAAATATAATTAAGGCCGTCGCCTATAACATAGTAAGCATCATACTTCACGCCATCAACTTCAACCACAATCTTACTTGTTTCGTTGAGGTCAATAGTACCGCTGTGAAATGCGCTGTATACATCCACTCCAAATCCAAGCGGGTCTTGCGGAATACCGCCAACGGTCAAAGTCTGCTTTGCAATCAGTTGGTCTCCCTTCGCAGTAGGCATCCACTCCCAATCAAGGAACTTGTTTTCCAGCTTGTGGATGATGGTCTTTTCACCCTTGATAGAGAAATCACCAGCAGCGCCGTCCAAAAAAGTTGCGCCGCTACGCTCTTGTATTATTTCGAACGGATAGCCATTTCCTTCATCGCCAACAGCAATGCGGTAGCCGTACTCGTCATCGACTTCGTGGGCTATATCTTCGTAATCAACACCGTCATGCCAAGACACAATGTATTTCTTCCCAATTTCCAGGCCAAGAGTATGTGCGAACTTGAAACTGCTTGAGCCAACCCACTTGCCCGAAACAAGAATGTCTACCATTCCACTTTCCACCCAGTGCGTCCGGTTCTTCACATGCCCCGGCTCTCCCTCTTTGGCGTTCCAGTCGGCGCCCTCTCTGACTACCACGGTGCCGGAACCAGCGCCACCGGATTCACCGGAACCACCGGATTCACCGCCAGCGTAACCGTCAGGAAGGAAACGGGGGTCAATCTTGTGAATGACGATTTCACCTTCATAGATTCCCAGGGTCAGCGTGGTGGAACCATCCAGGGGGAAAATCATGGTATAGGATTCATCCGTGTGGATTGTGAAGGGTTCCCCATTTGCGCTTCCACCGTTTCCGGACAGATCGCCCAGGCCAATCGTGTTAGCGGAAGGTAAGGTCTGCGCAATGCACTTGTAAATGGTGCCGTTCCAGTTGACGGAATATTCCTTTCCTGCTTCCACATTCAGACCGGAATGGTATTCAAAGATCGCCATATTCTCGGTGAAGGGAATTTCCGTTTCGGGAAGGATCGTCACATATTCGCCTTCCACATAAGGAAGACCAGCAGGAAGGAATCTTGCATCCATCTTTTTGGTGTATTCCCGTCCGGCATAAAGATCTGTATATCTTCCGGAATAGTTATAGTGCATTCTCAGCACACACTGGGATGTCGAGAAGGTCAGGGAGAAATCGTATTCGCTGCCCTCGCCGGTATCCCAGTTTTTACCCAGCAGCAGCACCGAGCCGTCACCGTCCCGGTCAACGCACAAGCACTGGTATTCAGAACCCATGAGCTTAACCAGATAGGTCTTGCCAACGGTGGGAATTCTGTAGCCATCGGTGAGAATAATGCCGCCCCATTCATCGGCAGACCAGTGCTCCGAAGTCCACATATACATGGAGATCTTCTGCTGCGAAAGGTCCACCAGGATTTCCGAAAAATCCCCAAAGGGCTTGTTCAGGATGAACCCCGCTTCTCCCTCCTTGGCATCCCAGTCCGCATTGGCTGCATCCACTTCAAAGTCACCGGAAGCAACCTTCGCCAGCATGGCGGAGAATTCCGTTTCCGTTCCGGTGAAGCCGCCGGTCTGGGCATAGGCGTAGGCTGTTTTTCCGGTATCACCTTTATCGCCCTTATCGCCCTTATCGCCCTTGGCGCCCTGATTGCCGGTATCGCCCTTTGGGCCTTGCTCACCCTGGATGCTGGCGCCCAGAGGGGTAATACGTACATAGTTTTCGGAAGGCTCACTCTGGGTCACATAGCCAAGGCAGCTGTCAGAACCCAACACCAGATCCCCTTCCTGGGGTACATAGCCCGCCGGGATCTCCAACCAGCTGTAATCAAAGACAGGTTCTTCGCCGGTATCCGTGCCGATCTCATGGGTGGCGCGGTAGAAGCTGAGGCCCCGGCTGCCCCGCTGTCCGTTGCGGATCTTCACCATCTTGCCGTCGGAGAAGGTGACGGTATTCACGCCGCCATCTCCCTGGCTCTGGTTCACGCCGGAAACCGTGACGGAGGTGCCGTCTTTGCCATTCTTACCGTCCCATACCGTAAAGCTGTGGCGTCCCTCGGCATCGGCAATGACAACATCGTGGAACTTCCACTCCACATCGTTTTCATCCACCTCAGCGCCGGGCTCCACCGTAACCTGGGGAGAGTAGCCGTCCTCGCCCTTGGGACCCTGAGGACCGGGGTCACCCTTATCGCCCTGGGGGCCTTCGGGGCCGTCCGCGCCCTTCAGCCGCACAAGGTTGCCCCGGCTGTCGTACATCAGAGCCACCAGCGCCTTCCAGCCGTCGGTCTCATCCACTTCCACGATGCTTGCCAGGTAGCTGTCATCGGTCAGGACCATGTCCCCCAGGCCGGGGGCATTGCCCTCCGGGAAGGTAAATTCGCCGGAATAGCAGTAGTCGGCGGAGCCCGCCAGAGCCTTATTCAGCCGGTAGATGCCCAGACCCTTGGCACCGGGGATGCCTGCATAGCCCTGAGGGCCTCTGGGCAGGGTGATCTCCGTAGCCAGTACCCGGGGCATCTCCTCCTTGCTGGGAGTGAAGAGCACCAGCATGGTATCCTCTTCCTTGCCGTAATCCGGAGACATCTGCACGGAAGGCAGGTAGTAACCGCCATCAGGCC
>JAGCMI010000116.1 GCA_017646545.1 Oscillospiraceae bacterium
GTCATTTCCTATATGAACCGTCATCACATCAGCGCTTATGATGAAACTTCCCACACCGGTCTGGTGCGGCATATCTATGTCCGCCGGGGTGTGGTGTCCGGGCAGGTGCTGGTGTGTCTGGCCATCAATGGCCGCAGCATTGGCAAGGCTTCCGCCCTCATTGATGCGCTGAAGAAGATTCCCGGCTTTACCACCTTGGTGCTGTCGGTGAATACCAAGAAGGGTAACGCGGTGCTGGGAGATGAATTCATCACCCTCTATGGCCCGGGCTATATTGAAGATACCCTGTGCGGCCTTAATTTCCGCCTTTCTCCCCGGTCTTTCTATCAGGTCAATCACCATCAGGCCCAGCGGCTGTATGAGGCCGCCATCGCCCAGGCGGAGATCACCAAGGAGGATCTGGTGCTGGATCTTTACTGTGGTGTGGGCACCATCACTTTGGCCATGGCCAAGGCTGCCGGCAAGGTCATCGGTGTGGAAGTGGTGGAGCAGGCGGTGGAAGATGCCAAGGATAATGCCAAGCGCAACGGCATCGAAAATGCGGAATTTTTCTGCGGTGACGCAGGCGAAGCGGCTCTGGCGCTGGAAAAGCAGGGCGTGAAAGCGGATGTGGTGGTGGTGGACCCGCCCCGCAAGGGCTTGAATGGGGATACCATTGAGGCGCTGGCGCGGTTTGCCCCTCGTCGCATTGTGTATGTGTCCTGCGACCCGGCAACCCTTGCCCGGGATGTGGCGCTTTTAAAAGAGCGGGGCTACAAGGTGAAAAATGCCATGGCGGCAGATCTGTTCCCCCGCTGCGCCCATGTGGAATCTATTGTTTGTTTGAGTAGGGAAAAAGTCACAGACTAGCTCCGCATTGCTGTTAATACTGCCGACTTGGAGACCGATGCTGGCACAATTTACAGCAACGATGATATCAAGGAGTATGTGGAGGACAAGTATGGCTTCAAAGTCCACTCTGCCTTTATCGGACAAGTGCGGGAAAAGCTGGGCATCCACCAGCACGAAAACTATCGGGAAAGCCGCTCCGACAATCCCAGAATTATGGCCTTCTCCGAAGAAAAGGAAGCAGCCATCATCGATGCGCTGAAGCACTTTGGCTTCATGTAACCCAATGAAATAGGCACAGCCGCCTCCAAATCGGAGGCGGCTGTTTTCATCTGTTCGACAAATTGGAATTTGTTGTATATCATAGGTGAGTTATTCATCACAATACAAATTTGTCCAATTGTTTTTGTTTTTAAATTCTAAAATAGCTTTTGCATTATATACAAAACTCTCGTCAAGCTCATTTGCTTTAGAATACATAACCATAACACCATTTTCTTTATCATAATTACCGTCTTTATCGGTAATGACCCAAAGGGTTATGCTATAATAAGTAAATTTATCAGTTTTCTTCCAATTTGGATTATCGTGGTGCTGATGAACACCATAGATTTCATGTAATATTTTTCCTTCTGCATCCACTTGCAGAACGCTGTTATATCTGTGCGGTGTTTTACTGGGATTGGGTAAATTCAATGTTTTAGTATACTCATTTAGTATTTCGTCACATTGCGTTGAACTAAGGGAATGTGTTCCTTCTGCTAAAACCTTATGGTCTGTAATAGCATAGGAAACACATTTCGTCTTATCTAAAGGTTTATTCCAATCGTTTTCTTCCTTCAATTTCTCCTTGTTTTCCAAGTAAAAGTTTTCTGTTTTATTCTTTAAATGGTCGTCTTTAACTGATTCATACAAATAATCGGAATCTATAAGAGTTAATGCGTAATTAATCTCCGGGTAAAAATATACAGTGTTTTCATCATAGGCTTGGGAAATAACCAATCCGAAAATCTGATTATTATAGTCTTCACAATAAGAGAATAATGTTCTACCATAGTCATCTTGTTCCCAAATATAGATATCGGAACTATATGCCCCTTCTCCGTGATGCATATACCCTACAGCATCAGGAATGCTATATATTGCAGTAGTATATAGTTCTTTATATTCTCCTCGATATGGGAAAGGATTTTCCCTATTGAAAATACAACCGGATAGTCCAAATGAACAAGTAAATAAAGTGATACAACAGAACAATATAGATAATACTTTTTTCATGTACTTTCCTCCATTTATCAGATTCAAGTTTTCTGGGCTGTTTGCCTGCTTAAACATTGGCTCGTTCCATTTGTCCGTTGGGGTGTTTACTCCCTGAAAATGCCCCTGCTTTCTAATTGGTTTATGGTTCACATTATGTTTTTGTGCAAGGTCTGGCTCAGCTGGTCTTATTTGTTTGTTGATGCTTTCTGTAACTCGACGGGGTATAGCCGTAGGTCTTTTTGAATTGCTTGGAAAAATAGCTCATATCCACAATGCCCACCGCATGGGCAATTTCCTGAATGGGCTTGCCGGAGGTTACAAGCATCCGCTCAGCGGTTCGCATCCGCTGGTCAGCCACGAACTGCATGGGGGACATCCCCACTTCCTTTTTGAACTTATGCAGAATATAGGTGGAGGAAAAACCCAATGCGCCGGAGAGTGTATTCAGATCCAGATTGTCCCCCAGATTCGTCCGTATGTAATTGATCGCATGGCGCACCAGGGGAGAGAAGTCCTTCACAGAGTATTCCTGGAAAAAATTGCAGTACTCGGTCAGCATTTTCATCCGAAGGCGGAGATAGTCGTAGTAGGTGGTGCAGCCGTCGATCTGCCGCTGCAGGGTAAGATACAGTTCCACCAGCGGCTGGGCGGGAAAACCGGAATCGTGCCCCTCTTTGCGGAACAGGGCATTGGACCAGGTGAGCAGGTGGCGGTAATGGTCGGGGTCAAATACGGAATTGGGGGTGGAAATGCTGATCAAAAAAGTTTCGTCCACCAGGGCGCTGTTGTAGTCGCCGTTGGATGCATGCCGGACCATGGAATTCTCGTGGGCCAGAATATCTTCTACGGGAACGTCCTCCAGCATATATTTTTGTGAAACAGCAACGGTATGCTGCTTTTCGGGCAGGATGCTGCGCTGCACCGTCTTGACATGGAAGGGCACATTGCCATAGATCGAGAGGAAAATGTTTTTTGTCACGGTCAAAACCTGGGGCAGCGCCACATTGGGCAGACAATGATAGAAATCTTTCAGTAATTCTGTCTGCTGGTCCGACAGCTGTGCCAGATTTTGTATATGGACAAAATCCTGATCTGTCAGATCGGTGATTCGGAAGGGGCCGATACAGAAGTAGTGGGCGGCTTCGGAATGGCCCGATGCTATTATATAATGTATATGATAGGCATCGTGGTAGTGCAGCACCGTGCCGTCAGGTAACTGCTGATGCAGCATGTCCTGAAAATCCTGATACTGCTGCTGTAAACCAAGCTGGGAGCGAAGACCGCTGTCGAACAGATGATAATCCGTGTCCGAATTTCGGATGGATTTTAGGGGTAGGGAAAGGGCGCCCTGCAGCACATCCTGCAGCAGATGAAAGACATCTGTATTTGTGATAGGCATAGTAAAAACTCCTCCTGCGACAAAGTACTGGAAATTTATGACGATTGTACCATTTTATTTTATATTTGTACAGACCTATTATAGAAAGAAAAGACAGTTTTTGCTAATATATCTATGAGTATGGTTAGATTGGTCGGAATTTATTGCACAATACACAAAATGCAAAAACGACCAACTTGAAAGAGAGGTGGAAGCTCTCTTTTAAGAAAGGTTAATTCCAGCAAATCAATATGCCCATACAGGTAAAATTGAAAGGAGAAAACTATGATGAACGCAAAGAAACTGGTAGCACTGTTGCTGGCTCTGGTCATGGTGTTCAGCCTGGTGGCTTGTAATCCTGCAGACCCCACCACTGAGCCCACTAACCCTCCTGCAACCGATCCCACCAACCCTCCTGCAACTGACCCCACCAATCCCCCCGCAACCGACCCCACCACTGAGCCCACTACTGAGCCCACTACTGAGCCCACTACTGAGCCCACCACTGAGCCCACTACTGAGCCCACTACTGAGCCCACTACTGAGCCCACCACCGAACCCGAGCCCACTCTGGTTCTGGAGTACATCCCCGCTCCTTACTCCGTGGCTGACGCTGACGAGCTGACCGCTGAGTTCCTGGATCCCGTGTTCTATGAGAACGAGAATGGCCCCACCATCGGTGTCACTCTGCTGGGCGTCCTGAAGCTGGGCGACATGTACTTCCGCGACCTGGATAACGACCAGGAGCTGGACGTCTTCGAAGACTGGCGTGTGGATGATGAGACCCGTGCAAACGCATTTGCCGCTGCTATGACCGACGAGCAGCTGATTATGCAGCTGGTCAACGTCATGTCCTACAGCCCCATCAACACCGCTACCGAGAAGGTCCTGGATGAGAACGGCAAGCCCGTTTGGACCAAGATCTTCAACCTGTCCGCAGGTAGCTCTGGCTCCGGCACCGGCAAGACCGGCGCTGAGGTCGTTGCAACTTGGGATAAGGATGGCTGGCGTTCTTACGTTCTGCGTTCCAACCCCTCCACCGAAGTTGGCGTTTGGTTCAACAACGGTCTGGAGCAGTACGCCGAGTTTAACGCTATCCAGACCGGTACCGTTTCTGTTCCCTACCTGAGCTTCACCAACCCCATCTCTCACGGTCTGCCCGGCAATGAGGGTATGGCTGCTGCAGCCCTGGGCGACGGCACTGCTGATCTGATCCTGCGTGACTCTCAGCTGTATCGTGTTTCCATGTGGGCACGCGGCATCGATGCCATCTACGGTCCCCAGATCGACCTGGTTACCGACCCCCGTTGGAGCCGTAACGATGGCACCTACGGTGAGCGCGAGGATATGGCAGCCGAGATCGCTAAGGCTTTCACCATCGGCTACCAGAACGGCGATCAGGGCCTGGTCGAAGGCGGTATCCTGCTGACCCTTAAGCACTTCCCCGGCGACGGCGCTGCCTTCAACGGCTTCGAGTCCCATGGCCAGACTGGTCGTTACAGAATCTACTCCACCGAGAATTCTCTGGCTAACTACCAGCTGAAGCCCTTCATCGCTGCCTTCGAGGTTGGCCTGTCCGGCATCATGCCCGGCTACTCTCAGCCCATCATCGACGAGCGTATCGCTCCTCAGTCCATTACTTACAACGGTGTCACCTATGACATCAAGCTGGAAGGCCGCGGCAACTCCTTCAACCCCGCTGTTCTGCAGTACCTGGTTCGTGAAGTCCTGGGCTTCAAGGGCCTGATCAACTCCGACTCCCTGAACATGAATGCACAGCAGGGTGTTGAGGACCTGTCCGAGTACGAGCGTATGGTTAAGTTCGTTACCACCGGCAACCAGGCTGGCGTTATCATGCTGGACAAGAACGATCCTCAGGATCTGCTGTTCGAGGCTCTGCGTAGACGCGACATCACTCGTGAGCAGCTGGAGGCTGCAGCCGCAGGTCGTGCACTGGCACAGATCATGAGCACCAACATGGATAACCCCTACCGTGATATGGAAGAGTCCCTGGCAGCTGTCGCTGAGGTCACTCCTCAGATCGAAGCTCTGGCTGAAGAGGCTCACCTGAAGTCCGTTGTTCTGATGAAGAACACCGAGAACACCCTGCCTCTGAAGGACACCACCAAGAAGGTTTACGTCGCTGGCTTCAACCAGAGAGGTAACCAGAGTGTCAACGGCATCAAGACCGAACTGCAGAATGCTGGCTTCACCGTAGTCGACGACTACAACGAGGCTGACATCGCTTACCTGTACGTCAACCCCACCATCGTTGGTCAGGGCTCTTCCAACCTGGCTATCCTGGATCTGGCTGAAATGGTTGACACCCCCGTTTACGACAACAACGCAAAGCGCACCGAGGATACTGCTACCATCACCACCGTTTCCGGTATGGATGACTTCGCAGAGATCGCTGAGGCTGTTAAGGCCAACGGCGGTGTCGTCATCGGTAACATCAACGCTTCCAACGCTTGGATCCTGTCCAACATGGAGCCCTACTGTGATGCTCTGATCGGTACCTTCTCCACCAGCGATGCTGCTATCGTGAAGGTTCTGACCGGCGAGTACAACCCCACCGGTAAGCTGCCCATCACCATGGTTGCTGACGCTTCCGTCATCGCTCTGGTTGAGACCACTCTGGCAGACGGCGAGACTTGGGATATCTGTGTCTCCCCCAACGACGTGCCCGGTTACGTGAAGGATCAGTACATGTCCGCTGAGGTCCTGGCTGCTTCTCCCTCCGGCTCCTACGCTTATAAGGATGCTAACGGCAACTTCTACTTATCCGGCCACGGCCTGAGCTACGAAGTTGAGGCTGGCGAGGCTGGCGAGGCTAACACCGAGCTGGACTACAACAGCGAAGTTACCGCTCTGGAAGGCAACTGGACTCTGGCTTCCGTCGTTGTTAACGGCACCGTTTACGCTGCTGTTGAGAACGCTCTGACCTTCGAGATCAAGCTGGATGTCGACCCCTCCGAGCTGGTTGACGGCCCCGCTTACATCCACAACCAGGTTTACAATCCCAATGGCGTCCTGACCTTCGGCGTCCAGTCCGTCGTTGACGCTCTGGCTGCAGATGATGTCGAGTACTACAAGGGCAGCACTTCTTGGGAAGATTTCCCCAAGGGTGAAGTCGTCGCCGAGGGCGGCTGGTACAAGCAGCCCGGTCCCGCCACCATGCGCTTCAAGGACATCGACGATTACGGCCTGTTCCTGAAGGAAATCGCTGGTGTCGAAGAGGATGTTGACACCACCGAGAAGAACCTGATCATGGGCTTGAATGCTGAAGGCCAGCTGCTGCTGGGCTACAGCACTGAAAGACTGCAGAACGAAGGCACCGAGGGTGAGTGGGTTTACGTCCTGGTTTTCACCAAGGCATAATTCCAATCGCGTTCGACTGACCGCTAAGTAAATTATCCGTTTTTCCAGCCGTACAGGAGGGCAACCTCCTGTACGGCAATTTGAAAGGAGCGTGTTACATGAACAAACCTGTAAGAGCGCCCGGTTATTACCTGTCTTTTGCCGCATCCGTTCTGGCAGTGGTTGCTGCTGTTTGCTACGGCTTGCTGTTCAAGGATATTGAGTATAAGGAACCGGTGTTTGATGTAACCATTTGCATCATTCTGGCAATCTCCGGTGTCATTGGTGCAGTTCTACTGCTGCTTGGGAAGTGTACGGCCGGTTTTGCCCCCGCCGTGACCTGCCTCGGCAGCGGTATTTCTTTGATGATGTTTGTGAAAATGGTCATTTGGCCTGTGGCTGATACGATTTATGGCATTGAGCCCTTCCCCCAGTTTACCCAGCTGGTAATCTGCGCGGTTGCAATCGTGCTGACCCTGGTCGCTTCTGAGGTCGGCCTGTACATGAAGAAGTACAATGTCACCGAAGAGGAAAATATGTAAGGAAGGAGAGACCATATGAAATCTTCCCATAGAACGCTGAAGAAGGTTCTGACCAATGTGTTTGTCGCATTGATGATCCTGTCTTTCTTTGGTAATATGCTGGCCGGTCAGTTTGCTGGTCAGATCAACAGCTTCCTGGGTACTTCCAACTCTAAGATCGTGAATGTGGGCTCCGATTCCACTGAGTACCCCCGCTACTTCGAGACCGAATACAAGTCCGTTGCCGAACTGAAGGCTGCAGGTCTTGCTAAGGCTCAGGAAGTGGAGTCTGAAGGCGCTGTTCTGCTGAAGAACAACGGCCTGCTGCCCCTGCAGAGCAAGGAAGTTTCCCTCTTTGGCGCAACTGCTGCTTCTCCCGTTTACGGTGGTACCGGCTCCGGTGCTGTCAGCACTGACGATGCACCCTCTTATGTGGATGCGCTGGAGCGCAGCGGTCTGACCGTTGTGAATCCCGATCTGCTGCAGTGGTATGTCGAGGAAGAGTACGGCCGTGATTTCACCGCCAGCGGCAGTGGAATTAACGAAGCCAAGTGGAGCAAGATCTCCAAGAGCGATGAAGCTGCCAACTTTGGTAATGGCGAAGTCGCTATTTTCGTGGTTGGCCGCGTTGGCGGTGAGGCTAGCGACCTGAAGAGTACGAACCACTCCGACGGTGGCGTAAACCCCCTGGGCGCTGATGTGGACACCAACTCCGACTATCTGATGCTGAACAAGGAAGAACTGGGCATCCTCAAGGGCCTGAAGGAACTGAAGGACCAGGGTAAGCTCAGCGGTATCATTGTTCTGTTCAACAGCGCAAACCCCGTTTCCGCTGCATTTGTCAATGACGAGGCTTACGGCATTGACGCTGCAATGTGGATCGGCTCCGTTGGCCAGACCGGTCTGTACGCCGTGGGCGATCTGCTGACCGGTGCTGTGAACCCCTCCGGTTCTCTGCCCGACACTTGGTGGACCAACAATCTGCTGGATCCCGCCATGTCTAACTTTGGCACCTACACCTACACCAACGCAGGTGATTACTCTTATGTTTCCAGCGCTTCCAAGTTCACCAGCTACGTGGTGTACCAGGAAGGTATCTATGTCGGCTACCGCTACACCGAAACCCGCTATGAGGACACCGTGCTGGGCACCGCCAATGTTGGCGACTTCCAGTACAACGATGTGGTTGCTTATCCCTTCGGCTACGGCCTGAGCTACACCACCTTCGAAATGTCCGATATGCAGGTGACCAAGCAGGGCGAGGGCAACAAGACCGAGTATGTGGTTACCGTTACCGTGACCAACACCGGTGATGTTGCCGGTAAGAAGGCTGTGCAGATCTACGCACAGAAGCCCTACACCGACTATGACCGTCAGAATCAGATCGAAAAGGCTTCCGTGGAGCTGGTGGGCTATGGCAAGACCAAGCTGCTGGCTGCCGGTGAGTCCGAGACTGTGACCGTCACCGTTCCCGAGTACTTCCTGACCAGCTACGATGCACTGGGCACCGGCGTGTACATTCTGGAAGACGGCACCTACTATCTGACTGCTGCAAGCGACTGCCACGAAGCTGCCAACAACATTCTGGCTGCCAAGGGCAAGACTGTTGCTGACGGCATGACCGCCGACGGCAACCAGGCTCTGGTCCACAGCGAAGAGTACACCTTCGATGCCACCACCTATGCCAGCGCATACGGCACCGGCAACGAGGTTACCAGCCTGTTCGCTGCTGCAGATATGAACCGTTATGAAGGCAAGGGCGCCAACGCTGTTGTTTACCTCTCCCGTAACAACTGGCAGGGCACTCTGATGCTGTGGTACGATAGCGATGAAGACGGCTACAACGACAACTATGTTAAGCTGGCCATGACGGACAAGCTGTATGCAGACACCATTCTGGATGATGCAGATCTGCCCGCAAATGACGATCAGTGGCCCACCATGGGTTCCACCGAGACCAGCTATCAGCTGATCACCCTGCTGGAGGATGCTGACGGCAATCCCATTGCTTTCGACGATCCTCTGTGGGAGGACCTGCTGGATCAGCTGTCCTATGATGACCTGTCCCGTCTGTGCGCTGTCGGTCTGCGTATGACCGCTTCTCTGGAGTCCATCGGCAAGCCCGAAACTCTGGATCACAACGGTCCTTCCGGTGTTACTCAGAAGTATTCCGCAGGCCCCAACGGCTACGCCAACCAGACCAACGACCCCGATAAGGGCCTGACCGGCACCTGCTATCCCTGTAATGGTATCGTTGCTGCTACCATGAACGATCAGCTGGTTGAGGAAGTTGGCGAACTGATCGGTGAAGACGCTATGTGGGCTGGCTACGCTGGCTTCTACGGCACCGGTCTGAACATCCACCGTACTCCCTACTCCGGCCGTGTGTTCGAGTACTACTCCGAGGACGGCATCCTGACCGGTCTGATCGCTACCTACGAGACCCGCGGCATCCAGTCCAAGGGCGTGTATGTTTACAACAAGCACTTCGTTCTGAACGATCAGGAACTGCAGCGTCAGGGCCTGGGTACCTGGTGCAACGAGCAGGCTTTGCGTGAGGTGTACCTGCGTGCATTCGAGCTGCCCATCGTCAATGCTGATGCCAAGAACGTTATGACCGCCTTCAACCGTATCGGTGCTGTTTGGGCCGGCGCTTGCTCCGAACTGCTCACCGGTTGGCTCCGTGGCGAGGCTGGTATGTCCGGCTTTGCTGTTACCGACATGTACGAAGGCGACTACATGAGCAAGCCTCATGAAGTTCTGGCCGGTAACGACATCCCCGATAACTACCCCGGCACCACCGGTACCAATGTCAGCGGTAACAATGTCACCAACCTGGGCTTTGAGTTCGCAGACTACGGTCCCAACGGCGCTACCCCCAATGCTCAGATCGCAAGAGCAATGCGTGAGTCCTCTCACCGCATCCTGTACACTGTCCTGCACTCCCGTGGTATGGACGGTATCGATGCCAACACCATCATCGTCAGCGTCACTCCTTGGTGGCAGACCATGCTGAATGCAATGCAGATCGGCTTCGCTGTCCTCAGCGTTGCTGCAGCTGCATGGCTGGTGCTGGACATGATCCCCCGCAAGAAAAAGTAAATCGAACTTCTTGTTCATAAAGCATTGATAAAATGCTTTGCGCCACTGTGCGATGGGTGAGCGGATGAATTTCCGCTGCCTTTCGTAACTGGTTCCAACATGGAAGTTGGGGCCGGGCATCTTGCCTGACCCCAACTTTTTTTGGAATGATCCATCAATAAATTCACTTTTTGGAGTAAAATACTGCATGAAACCGATTGAAAAGAGCATATTTGAATATTTCCGGGAATACGCGCAGGCCTGCGCAGACCAGCGCTTTCTCTATGACGAGAAAAGAAGCTACACGGTGGAAAATGCTTATCGGCAGGCAGTACGGATTGGAAACCAGTTGTATTCCTTTGGCATCAGAGAGGGGAGTATGGTGGCCTTGCGCTGCACCCGCTCCATTGACACCTGTCTGATTTATTTGGCCCTTCAAATGATGGGCGCAACGGCACTGCTGGCCGATCCCCACCAGGGTGTGGAAGAATATATCCATGCAGCAGGCGTTCAGGCGGAGATCTACATTACAAACGAAGATGCCTCCGACGATATTTCCGCCAATGGTAATTGGTGTGTGCGGGGGAAGGGAATGCTGCAGATCAGCGATTGTGCAGAAGAGACCCCTTGCATTTTCCCCACGGCAATTGATTTGTACCGCCCCGCAACGGTGGTTTTCACCTCCGGTTCTACCGGAAAGAGCAAGGGCGTTATGCTCTCGCAATATAATTTGGTCAATCACATCCGGAATTTTTCCGTTTCCGGATGCTACTTTGCAGACGATGTATCCATTGAACTGCTGCCGCTGCACCATGTCTTTGGCTTGGCAGTGCTGCTGATGGGTGTCGTCAAGCGTTATTGCATTTTCTTCCCTGAGAGAATGGATATCGTGTATGTAGGCGAATGTGTGCAGGAGCACAAAATCACACGCATCGACGGCGTACCTTCCTTTGCGTTGGCGCTGGCGGAGCATCATAAAAAGGTAAATTTCTGTGCGGATAGTTTGCGGGTGGGCGTCTTAGGCGGCGCACCCAGCACCAAAGCGCAGTTTGATTTTATAGAGCAGGAATTGGGCATCAAATTGCTGCCCGTTTACGGACAGAGTGAGTGTATTGGCATTACCGGTGCCAACGAGACCCAGAATGATTGGGTTCGCTCTTCCACAGTTGGTAAATTTCTTCCCATGAATGAGGGTTTCATCCTGGACCAGGATGGTGACCCGGTGCCCCAGGGGGAGGAAGGCGAGATCTGCGTCAAGGGTCCGGCAGTGATGCTGGGATACCTGAACGATGAGGCCTCCACCAAGGAAGCCATCGACACTTTTGGCAGATTGCATACCGGTGACCTGGGTTATCTGGATGAAGATGGAAATCTCCACATCAGTGGCAGAAAGAAAGACATCATCATCCGAAACGGAAATAATCTTTCCTCCGGAAAGATCGAAGAAGCGGTGCAGGGACTGTCTGTGGTGTCCCGGGCAGCGGTTGTGGGTATCGAACACCGGAAGTGGGGAGAGGTGCCCTGCGTTTTGGTGGTGCTCAAAGAGGGTTGTGCCATCACAGAGGATGAGATGAAGGCGCAGCTGTCGAACCATCTGGCGAAGATTGAAATTCCGGAGCATATTCTCTTCGCGGAAAAACTGCCGCTGACCTCCAGCGGAAAGACGGACAAGCAGGCCATTAAGAAGATGTTTTCTTCCCTTGTAACATCCGCAGATTAAAAAAGAATGAAGGGGCACATTTGAATAAAGATTCAAATGTGCCCTTTTGCTTGATTTCTTGATTTTATTCGCACCACACAGCCGGATCGTTCATTGCCGCCTGCGTGCAGAAAAAATGTTGGAAAGGTGCCCTACACATGGAAAGCGTTATTTTGCAGGAACCGCTGATACTGTCGATCTTGCTGTATGGCTTTGCGCTGTTTTTTCAGCTGTTTGACCGGCATCACCGGGCAACACGGGGGATTTTTACCCTGATTTCCACGGTGCTGGCGGTCATGGCCACGGCCTACAGCCTGATCATGGGCGCAGGTCTGTGGGAGTGCGCTACGGTGATGATGGTGTTTCTGCTGTTGAATATGGGGGGTAAGGAATGACTTTTAATTCCATTGCGTTTTTGATTTTCTGCCCCATCGTTCTGGCGGGCTATTGGCTGCTGCCCTTCCGGTTCCGGAAATATTGGCTGTTGGCGGCATCCTATTTCTTTTACATGTACTGGAATCCCGTTCTGGTATTCCTGCTGCTGCTTTCCACCGCGGTGGACTACTTCTGCAGCATAGGCATCGAGCGATGGCGAGGCAAAAAGTCTGTGATGAAGCTGCTGCTGATGGTGAGCATCTTCATGAATTTGGGATTGCTGTTTACCTTCAAATATGCAGACTTTTTTGGCGAAACGGTGAACCTGCTGTGCCAATCCATCGGCATTGGCTACCGGGTGCCGAAGCTGAATTTGATTTTGCCGGTGGGTATTTCCTTCTATACCTTCCAGACCATGAGCTACACCATTGATGTGTACCGTGGGGATTTCCACGCGGAGAAGGATCCCATCACCTTTGCCCTTTATGTGACCTATTTCCCCCAGTTGGTGGCAGGTCCCATTGAAAATCCCCGCAATTTACTTCCCCAGTTATGCAAGGAACATACCTTCAATTGGGATGATTTCACGGCCGGTGGTCGGCTGCTGCTGTCCGGTTTCTTCCGGAAATGTGTGGTGGCGGATTTCTGCGGCATCTATGTCAATAATATTTTCAACAATCCGGGCAATGCCAACAGTTTGGCAGTTGCCTGCGCCGGCGGTCTGTTCTGTATCCAGATTTACTGTGATTTTGCCGGCTATTCTGAAATCGCTTCCGGCTGCGCCCGTATGATGGGCGTGAAGCTGATGCGTAATTTCGATAAGCCCTATCTTTCCCAAAGCATCACAGAGCTGTTCCGCCGCTGGCATATCAGCTTGAATTACTGGTTTACCAACTATGTCTACATCCCCTTGGGCGGCAGCCGTAAGGGTAAGGCACGGCGGCTGCTGAACACGTTCATTGTTTTTGCGCTGTGCGGTTTGTGGCATGGCGCCCGGTGGACCTATGTGTTGTGGGGCGCGTGTACGGGTATTCTGGTGTGTCTGGAGAGTTTGCTGGACATCAACCGTCGCTTCGGCCCCCGATGGAATACCCCGGTGGGAAAATTGCTGCGGCGAACCGGCGTGTTCCTGCTGTCTATTTGTTCCTCTTTGGTCTTCCGGTCGGAATCGCTGAGCCATATGGTGGTGATGTACCAAAGACTTCTGACCCAGACCGGATTCGGTACAGCGTATTTGCAGCAGGCTTATCAGGCGCTGGGACTGACCACCTTGGCGGTTTTCCAGCTGGTGCTGTCCCTCGTGGCCATGTACAAGCTGAACCATTGGGCTTACCGTGAACCCACACCCGCGGCTTCGGATCATGTCTGGGCGCAGCGGATCAGCGTGGCAGTTTATTTTACATTAATCATTGGCATGTGCTGGTTGGCACTGCTTGTTTCAAAAGATGTGGCTGGTTTTGCATATTTTCAGTTCTAAAGGAGGGAGAAAAGCGTGAAACGAAGATGCCTTGTCTTGCTTTTTGCGCTGTTTCTGATCGTTCTCTCCGGCTGTGGAAAGAAAACAGAACCTGAAACGCGGATTTTTGTCAGCATTCTGGAAACACCGGGTGTCACCGTGGAAAACAACGGTCAGTACATTCAGTCCGGTGAGGATGTGGTTTTCCTGCTGAAGATGGACGATGGCTTCGCCCTTGCGGATACGGACTACGATGGAAAGTATCAGCTCTCCATCACGGGGGAAACCACCAAATTGACTTTGAAGAATGTCCGCTATCCAAAGCGGGTGGGTCTGGTCTTGACGGAAACCTACGGGGTGATCAAGTATGAACCCAATGGCGGAGTGGGGGAAACCACCACCATCGTCCACGATACCGCCAATCATAGACGGCCCAACACCTCCAACGGCCGGGGATTGTTCTCCCGGGATGGATATACGCTGGAGAGTTGGAACACCCTGCCGGATGGAGCAGGGGAGCGGATCGGTTTGGGCAGTCGTGCTACGGTGCCGCAGGAAGGTCTGACCCTCTATGCCCAGTGGGCAAAATGGAGCGATGCGCACTACTTTGACTGGGAACACCGGGATGAGGGCGTTGTCATTACGAATTATCATGGACAGGATGCTGTGGTGGTCATTCCTGCGGTTTTGGACGGGGAAAAGGTTTCTGCCATCGCAGCGGATGCGTTCCAAAATTGCACCATGCAGGGTGTGATCCTGCCGGAAACCATAGTGACGGTGGAAGAGGGCGCGTTCCAAAACTGCGCTTTGGAAACGCTGACAATATTCGATAGTATTGAAAATATTAGCGATGGGTCCTTTTTAGGCTGTGAAGCGCTGAAAACCCTGCGCATCAATGCGGTGGAGCCGCCTTACGGTTTTGACTACCGCAGAGAAAGCTGGTATGCCGATAAGGTGGATCTGCTGATTGCTGCGCAGGATCAAAAGAAGATTATTTTCTATGGCGGCTGCTCGATTTGGTACAATTTGGACGGCACCATGTTGACACCGCTGCTGGAGCAGGGGTACCAAGTCGTCAATATGGGCATCAACGGTGTGGTCAATTCCATGGTGCAGATGCAGATTATAGAGCAGTATTTGCGGCCGGGGGATATTTTCTTCCACACACCGGAGATCAGCAGCCCCAAGCAATTGCTGGCGCATCTGCAAATGGAGATTGAAAAGGATGACAAGCTGTGGTGCGGTCTGGAATACAACTACGATTTGTTCACGCTGGTGGATCTTCGCAGTATTACCGGTGGCATTACTAGCTTCTGTGATTACCTTTCCATAAAAGAAAGCGCTACCAGCTATACGGAAACATTTACGGATGAGCAGCAGTCGTACTGCGATGAGCTTGGCTGCATTCCCTTTGAACGGACAGAAACCAAGGACGTGCTGGATGATGAGGTGCATTTGAATGTATCCTATATGACCGACACCGCCCAAAAGCGGCTGCAGGAAGTCTATTCCCGGTATCAGCAGCAGGGTGTGCGGGTTTATATTTCCTATGCCTGCACCAATATGGACTCTGTTCCGGAGGAGGAGAGAGGCTGCGCGGACATGGTGCGGGATCATTATCGCAAATTCTTCGACAAAATGGATTCGGCGGTGCTGATTTCCGAACTGTATGACTTTTTATATGTCCATGAAGATTTTGCCGAAACCAATTATCACCTCCTGAGTTCCGCAGCAAGTCGCAATACTGAAATTTGGCTCCGTGATTTGCAGGCACAAATGGAGAAAGACGGACTTTGGGAGGCGCCATGAAAGGATACATCAAAACAATTGCCCTTTTTCTGGTGCTTGTGATGTTGCTGCCTGCCACGGTCCTTGCGGCGGAAGCAGCCCTGCCCAGCTATTATCAGGAAAGCTACTATGCGGAACTTTCTTCGCTGTATCAGAATCTGAAGGATGTGAAGGGCCCCAAAATCGTGGTGGTGGGCGGCAGTAATGTGGCCTTCGGCCTAAATGCGGAACTGCTGGAGCAAACCCTCAGAGAAAAAGGGTTTGACTATACGGTGTGCCCCTTTGGCCTTTATGCCGCGGTGGGTACTTCCGCCATGCTGGATCTGTCCAGAGATGCATTGAACGAGGGGGATATCGTGGTTCTGGCCATGGAGCCCACCTCTGAAACCATGTCCTCCTATTTTGGCGCTACCGCCTTCTGGAAATGCGCGGAAGATGACCCGGAAATGTTCTGGGGCGTCAGCCGGGATAAGCAGAATGCCCTGTTGGGAAATTACATCCCCTATTTGCAGGAGCGTTATGAAATTCACACTTCCGGCATGGTGCCGGTGGTGGAGGGCGTGTATGCCAAGGCCTCCTTCAATGAGCGGGGGGATATGATCTTTGAGCGTTTGGGAAATACCATGGCCCTTGGCTATGATACCGCAGCGCCGGTGGATCTGGGGGCGGTACAAATTTCCCCGGATTTTGCCAAGCAGGTCAATGACTATTGCGCCGCTGCACAGAAGGCGGGGGCGCAGGTGTGTTTCAGTTTCAGCCCCGTGAACCGCGCGGCTTTGGTCAGCACCGATGAAGCGGATGTGCAGGCCTTTTTTCAGCACTGCAACACCACCTTTGATTGCCCGGTGATCAGCGATCCCAACGCCTATATTCTCGACAGCGGTTGGTTCTATGACACCAATTTCCACTTAAATTCGGACGGGGCCCTTTTGCGTACCTATCTGCTGGCGGAGGATCTGCTGGTATGGCTGGGTTGTTATGAGAAGCTTGTCTACGATCTGCCCCCAATGCCGGACTTCATCGCCCAAACCCAGCAATCTACAGCAAGCACCGCTGATTTTACTTATGAACCCATCCACGACCAGCAGGGCGAGATTTTGGGCTACAGAATCAGCGGCCTGACCGACACCGGTCTGCAGGCGCAGGAATTGACGGTTCCGTCGGTCTATGCTGACCGGCCGGTGGTGGGCTTCACCGCCGATGCGCTGGCGGGCGCCACCGCGTTGCAGGCTTTGCAGATTCCGGAATCCATTGAAACATTGCCGGACGGTCTGTTCCGGGAGTGTCCTGCCATGGATCGGCTGATTCTGGAACACAGAGACCGGCTTTGTACGGTGACAAGCCATACCTTCGACGGTGCGGATCAAATCAAAATCTTTGTTCCCTCTAAGTCCTATGCCATGTACCGGGACGGAGATGGCTGTGAAACAAATCCCTGGACCCAATATTTGCAACGAATTTATCCTTATGGATGATAGGACTTGAACTAAAGGAAAAAAAGTGTTAAAATAGTTTTATCGACCAAAATTGTAACCTGAAAATGATGCGCGGATGGGCAATGCCGGGTATCCGGCGCGGTCCTATCAGCAAAAGCAAGTGACCCAAGCAATATTTCCCTGCCGGATGATCATCCGTATCCTCCTTTTTCTGTGAGTTCGCTATTGGCGCAGGGATGTATTTTATTTTCTTCCATAGGAGGTAATTATGCGAAAAGAGCAACTGATCAACGACAATTGGCTATTCCGTTACCATGACGGCAGTGTGACGCAGGTGAATGTTCCCCATACCTGGAATGCCCTGGATGGACAGGATGGCGGTAATGACTACTGGCGTGGCACCTGTACATACGAGAAAACCTTCGCTGCACCGGAATTTGCTGCGGACG
The DNA here is from genome assembly GCA_017646545.1 of Oscillospiraceae bacterium. Lineage (GTDB taxonomy): Bacteria > Bacillota > Clostridia > Oscillospirales > Oscillospiraceae > Faecousia. Next base: position 17,632 of record JAGCMI010000116.1, read on the forward strand.
AGTGTGTTTATCTGGACTTTGCAGGTGTCAATGCATCTGCGAAGGTGATTCTCAATGGCGCCGTCGTTGCCACCCATGATGGTGGCTACTCCACCTTCCGCTGCGATGTAACCGCACAGCTGAAGGCAGAGAACCATCTGGTGGTTGAAGTGGATAACTCCGTCAACGACCGTGTGTATCCCCAGAAGGCGGACTTTACCTTCTATGGCGGCATTTACAGAGATGTAAAGATGATCGTTCTGAACAAGAACCACTTTGATCTGGATTATTTTGGCAGCTCCGGTCTGGCGGTGAATGCGGAGGTCAAGGGCAAGGACGCCCATGTCCATGTCCGCACTTGGGCCAACTGCCAGGGTGAGGTTTCCATCACCTTGAAGGATGCCCAGGGTAATGTGGTGGCCACCGGCTCCGGCATGGATACCAACATTGTGATTTCCAATGTGCATCTGTGGGACGGCATCGCCGATCCCTACCTCTACACCTGCTGTGCGGAACTGACCGTCGATGGCAAGGTGGTGGATGCAGTTTCTGCCCGCTTTGGCGCCCGTTACTTCCATGTGGATCCCCAGAAGGGCTTCTTCCTCAACGGCAGAAGCTATCCTCTGCGCGGTGTCTGCCGCCATCAGGACTGGAAGGGCATTGGCAACGCCATTTCCAAGGTGCACCACGATACGGACATGGCCATCATCCGGGAGATCGGCGCCAATACCATTCGTCTGGCGCACTATCAGCATGATCAGTATTTCTACGATCTGTGCGATGAATACGGCATGGTGGTCTGGGCGGAGATTCCTTACATCTCCGAGCATATGCCCAATGGCCGTGAAAATACCATCAGCCAGATGAAGGAACTGATTGTCCAGAACTACAATCATGCTTCCATTTGCGTATGGGGCATCTCCAATGAGATCACCATCTCCACCAAGAATAACAAGGATATGATGGATAACCATCGGGTCCTGAACGATCTGATCCACGAAATGGATCCCAGCCGACCCACCACGCTGGCCTGCTACGCAGTCTGCGGCCCGTTCAATCCCGTTGCCCATAAGGTTTCTGACATCGTCAGCTGGAACCTGTATCTGGGCTGGTATGTGCCGGGTATGTTCCTGAACAAGCTGTGGGTGGACTTCTTCCATGCGATTTATCCCAAGCGCTGCCTGGGTTACTCGGAGTACGGCTGCGAATGTATGCCCAATCTCCATTCCTCCCATCCCAGAAGAGGCGACCAGAGTGAGGAGTATCAGTGCAAGTACAATGAGTACATGCTGAACTTCTTTGAAAAGCGTCCGTTTATGTGGGCTACCCACTTATGGAATATGTTCGACTTTGCCGCTGATGCAAGAAACCAGGGCGGTGAGCCGGGTATGAACCACAAGGGTCTGGTGACCTTTGACCGTAAGACCAGAAAGGATAGCTTCTACATCTACAAGGCATGGTGGAGCAAGGATCCCTTCGTTTACCTTTGCGGCAGACGGTATGTTGACCGGGCCGAGAAGGAGACCGAGGTGAAGGTTTACTCCAACTGCCCGGAAGTTACCCTCTACGCCAACGGCAAGAAGGTAGCCACCAAAACGGGTGATAAGGTCTTTACTTTCCGCATTCCTCTGACCGGAGAAGTAAAGCTGGAGGCTGTTTCCGGTGATTGCCGGGACGAGATCGCAATCCGCCATGTGGATAAGGCCAACCCTGCCTACAAGCTGGGCAAGGATGGCGGCAATGGCGGCAACTGGACCTAATTCATCATTGTCTAAGTTAAGGAGAAAGTAGTATGAAAGAAAACAACGGCATCAACCGTGCCAAATTCTACCAATTGGCACTGTTCCCCATGAACAATGGTGCAACTAATGTGTACTTTGTTCTGATTCTGTCCTATATTGCCACCTTCGGCAATAAGGTTCTGGGCATTGCCATGGTCTTTGCGTCCTTTATGGTCACCGGCATGCGCGTGTTCGACGCCATCACCGACCCCATCATCGGCGCCATCATTGACAAGACCGACGGCAAATTCGGTAAATTCCGTCCCTTCATGGTCATCGGTAATGCCATTATGGCCTTGTCCGTGATCGCTCTGTACATCCTGACCCCCCTGGTGCCCGCTACCATGATGTGGCTGCGCTACACCCTGTTTATCATCCTGTATGCAGTTTGGGTTATCGGCTATACCTTCCAGACTTCCGTTACCCGTTCCGCACAGCCCGTTCTGACCAGCGACCCCAAGCAGCGTCCTCTGTTCACTGTGTTTAACACCATCGCCTCTCTGGCCGGTATGGGTGTGATGCAGTTTGTCGGCCCCATCGTGGCAGGCAACGGCATTGCCGGTGACTATAACGCCACCTGGTTTGCCATCATGACCCCCGTGGATATCGTGGTGTCCGTGCTGCTGACCCTGTTGGCCATTGTTGGTATCTGGGAAAAGGACCAGAGCAAGTACTTTGGTATTGGCGGCAAGCAGGAGACTGTGAAGGTTTCCGAGTATATTGGCATTATCAAGAACAACAAGCCCCTGCAGCGCCTGATGGTCGCTGGCGGCGGCTGCAAGCTGGCTCTGTCCATCGCTACCAATGTTACCGTTCTGTGCATGCTCTACGGCTGCATGACCCAGTTTGGCACCACCGTCAATGCTGCCGGTGAAGTCATTGGTCAGAACCGTTACGATAGCCTGTATCTGATCATGATGGTCATGGGCTATGTGTTCTCCGCTCCCTTCTTCCTGCTGACTGTTCGTACCTCTCAGAAGCATGGTCAGAAGAAGTCTTTGATGACCTATGTCACCGTGGCACTGCTGTGCTATGTGGGCGTGCTGGCAATGCTGCTGCTGTGGAAGCAGGGCAACCCCGCATGGAATCTGAATGTTTTCGAAGGCGCTCTGCTCGGCTCCGACTTTAAGATCACCATCAACCTCTACACCATCCTCTTCGTGCTGTTCTTTGGTGTTGGCTATGGTGCTTACTATGCCACCGCTGATATGCCCATCCCCATGGTTGCTGACTGCGCCGACTATGAAACCTACCGCTCCGGTAGATTCATCCCCGGTATCATGGGTACTCTGTTCAGCCTGGTGGACAAGCTGGTTTCCTCTCTGTCCGCTACGGTGGTTTCCATTGCGCTGCTGTTCATCGGTGTCAACGAACTGCCCACCAAGGCAACTCCTTATGCCGAAGGCATGAACTGGGTGGTTATCGCGCTGTTCTGCCTGGTGCCCATGTGCGCCTGGATCGCAACCCTGATCTCCATGAAGGGCTATGAGCTGACCGGCGAGCGTCTGAAGACCGTTCAGGCTGTCAATGTGGCTCGTAAGAATGCCATTGCCAATGGTATGTCCACAGAAGAGGCTATGGCCACCATCACCGACGAGACCGTCGCAAAGTAATAGACAATGCTGCTCCTTGCCCCCGTCGTATTGGGGGCAAGGAGTTCTAAATCTCCCCACTTCTGCCTTTGGACGGGGAGATTTCGTACAGAAAGGGAAAATACGATGGAAAGAAATGTATTGACAACGGATTTGACCGGCAAAGTGGCGGTTGTGACCGGCGCCGGCGGTGTGCTGTGCGGTTATCTTTCAAAGGTGCTGGCTCGCGCAGGCGCAAAAGTTGCACTGGTAAACCGCAGCGATGCTGCCATCAATCAGTATGCTGCTGAAATCATTGCCGAAGGCGGCATTGCCAAGGCTTACAAGGGAAATGTCCTCAGCAAGGAGGATATGGAAAAGGTGGCCGCTCAGGTTCTGGAGGATCTGGGTCCTTGTGATATTCTCCTCAATGGCGCCGGCGGCAACAATCCCCGTGCCACCACGGACAAGGAATTTTATGAACCCGGTGACCTGGAGCGGGATGACATCAAGACTTTCTTTGATTTGGACGATGATGGCGTGAATATGGTCTTTGACTTGAATGTCAATGGCACCATGATCCCCACCCAGGCTTTTGCCAAGCATATGATTGCCTCCGGTGGCGGCAATATCATCAACATCTCTTCCATGAATGCGTTTGTGCCGCTGACCAAGATTCCTGCTTATTCCGGTGCGAAGGCCGCTGTTTCCAATTTCACCCAGTGGCTGGCCGTGCATTTCAGTAAGTGTAACATTCGCGTCAATGCCATTGCTCCGGGCTTCTTCTCCAGCAAGCAGAATCAGAGCCTGCTGTTCAACGAGGATGGCACCCCCACAGCCAGAACCCAGAAGATTCTTGATGGCACCCCCATGGGTCGCTTCGGCAGAACGGAGGAACTGGCAGGCGGCCTGCTGTTTTTGCTCAATGATGCCGCCGCAGGTTTTATCACGGGCATTGTTTTGCCCATCGATGGCGGTTTCAGCGCCTACTCCGGTGTATAAAGAGTGAGGAGTAACGATTCATGAGTTATGATTACTTAATTGTTGGCGCAGGTCTCTTTGGCGCTTGTTTTGCCTAGCAGGCAAAGGCCGCAGGCAAAAAGGTGCTGGTAATCGACAAGCGCGGACATATTGGCGGCAATATCTACACGGAAGAAATCGAGGGCATTCAGGTACATACCTATGGCGCCCACATTTTCCACACCAATGATAAGACGGTGTGGGAATATGTGAATCGGTTCGCGGAATTCAACCGCTATACCAATTCCCCGGTGGCCAATTATAAGGGGGAACTGTACTCCCTGCCCTTCAATATGTATACCTTCAATAAGATGTGGGGCGTCATCACGCCTCAGGAAGCGGAAGCGAAAATCGCCCAGCAGCGGGCGGAGGCCGGCATCACCGAGCCGACCAATCTGGAGGAGCAGGCGATTTCCCTCATCGGCACGGACATTTATGAAAAGCTGGTCAAGGGCTATACGGAAAAGCAGTGGGGCAGACCCTGCACCGAGCTTCCCAGCTTTATCATCAAGCGTTTGCCGGTGCGCTTTACCTTCGATAATAACTATTTTAATGCCCTTTATCAGGGCATTCCCATGGGCGGCTATACCGCCATGGTGGAGAGAATGCTCGATGGCATCGAGGTTCGACTGAACGAGGATTATCTGGAGCAGAAGCAGACTTGGGATGCCATGGCGGACAAGGTGATCTACACCGGCCCCATTGATCGCTATTTTGATTACTGCTACGGCCCTCTGGGTTACCGCAGCGTCCGGTTTGAAACCGAGGTGCTGGATACGGCCAATTTCCAAGGTAATGCGGTGGTGAATTACACGGACCGTGAAACACCCTATACCCGCATCATCGAGCACAAGCATTTTGAATTTGGCACCCAGAGTAAGACCGTGATCTCCAGAGAATACAGCTCTGAGTGGCAGCCCGGTGGGGAAGCCTACTATCCCATCAACGATGAAGCCAACAATGCCCTGTATGAAAAATACAAGGCGCTGGCAGAAAAAGAAACCAAAACCATTTTCGGAGGCAGATTGGGCCAATACCGCTATTTTGATATGGATGCGGTGCTGCTGTCTGCGTTGGATTTTGCACAAAGAGAAGGAGTACGCACATGAAACTGCTGACTGTAACCGTGCCGTGCTATAATTCCCAGGATTATATGGAAAAATGCATCGACAGCTTGCTGGTCGGTGGAGAAAAGGTGGAGATCATCATCATTGACGATGGCTCCAAGGACAATACCGGCGCCATTGCCGATGCTTATGCACAGCGCTATCCGACCATCGTGAAGGTCATCCATCAGGAAAACGGTGGCCACGGCGAGGGCATCAATCAGGGCTTGGCCCATGCCACCGGCACCTATTTCAAGGTAGTGGACAGCGATGATGTCCTCAGCGAGGATTTCCCCGCATTCCTGAGAAAGCTGGAGCGTTGCGAAAGACAGGGCGGTGTGGATCTGTTTGTGACCAATTACTTCTACGTCCATACCGATGGCGTAGGCGACCGTTCTATCAATTACGCAAACGCATTGCCCCAGAGAAAAATCTTCGGCTGGAAGGACACCAAGGCCTTCCGGATGCATCAGATGCTGACCATTCACTCCTGCACCTTCCGCACGGAGATCATGCGTCGCTGGAAAGAGCCTCTGCCCAAGCATGTTTTCTATGAGGACAACCTGATGGTGTGCCAGACCCTGCAGCATGTGGAAAAGATGTACTACATGAATGTGGATCTGTACCGCTACTGGATTGGCAGACCGGATCAGTCGGTGCAGCAGAGCGTGTCCATGAAGCGTTATAACCATCAGATTCTGGTGACGGAGCGCTGCTTCACCTCCATGCGTTTGGATGAGATTCAGGAGCCCATGCTGAAGAAATATTTGAAGCATGAGCTGTTTATGATGTTTGGCATCTCCATTATGTTCACCCGCCTCAACAAGACCGAGGAGACCGATGCTGCGCTGGATAAAATGTGGGAAAACTGTATTGCCCACGATCCCAAGTGGGGAAAGCATTTCCGCAAGCATACCCCGCTGCGGCTGATCTGCATGCCGGGTAAATTTGGCCGGGAGTTCACCGGTACGGTTTACAAGGTTGCCAATAAAATCGTGCGCTTTAACTAAAATTTGTTTTTCTACGGACCATCGCAAAGTTGATTGCAGAATAAAAAGCCGGCACCTACGGGTGCCGGCTTTTTCGTTGGATAAACTGCAATTTACGGCAAAGGATCGCTCTGTTTCGATTATCAACAAATGTATACAATTGGTTTGTGGTTTTCGCATTGCGTCCGGGGGAAAGCTGTGGTATAATATAACAGATTTGCAAGGTACTTCTTGTAAATCTCTGTGCAAAAGATAAGAAACGAACCGAAAGGGAGGGTACCATGGCCAGCTTTTGTATGAAAATCGCCGGGGCGGTGGCCCATGTTACCTGCCTTTTTGAAAGCACACCTTTATATTTCAGAGCCTATGTGACGGAAGATGAGGCGCAATTTTCCATTTCCGTTTCCAGAGAGGATCTGATTTTTGAGCAGGCGGAATTGGATGCCGAGGCGGTGCAGGAGGGATTTCGCTTCCGCACCTTCACCGATCCCTTTCTGGAGCGAGCCGCCATCCAGCGGGCTTTTGCGGAATTTCTCTTTGATCGGGGGGTTCTGCTGCTGCACGGCAGCACCGTGGCGGTGGATGGGCAAGCTTATCTCTTCACCGCCCGCAGCGGCACCGGAAAATCCACCCATACCCGGCTCTGGTGCCAAGCCTTTGGCAGCCGCGCTGCCATAATCAACGACGATAAGCCCTTTGTTGCGGTGACGGGGGAGGGCGTGACGGCGTTCGGTTCTCCCTGGAGCGGCAAGCATGGGTTGGACAATAATATTGCGGCGCCCCTGGCAGGCATCTGCTTTTTGGAACGGGGGCAGGAAAATATCATCCGCCCGGCAAGCAGGGAAGAGGTACTGCCCCAGCTGCTGAAGCAGGGCTACTGCCCTTTGGATGAAAAGAAAAGCCAAATGTACCAACAGCTGATGCAACTGCTTGTGGATAAAATTCCCCTGTGGCAGATGCAGTGTAACAAAGATATTTCTGCCGCCCACACCGCTTTTGAAGCCATGTGTAACAAAGGAGAAACCCTATGAGCATCACCACCGCCCGATTGACCCTGCGTCCTTTCTGCGAAGCTGATCAGGATGCCGCCATCGGCATTTTGATGGACAGCGAAGTGAAAAAGACCTATATGATCCCGGATTACGAAACACCTGAGGCTGCCATGCCTCTGCTTCAGCGGCTGCAGCAGCTATCCTTGGAGGAAAATCGCTTTGTCCGCGCCATTTGCCTGCAGGATCAGCTGATTGGATTTATGAATGATGTGGAAATTGTCGGCAAGCGGATCGAGCTGGGCTATGTGATCGCCACGGCGCATAAGGGCAACGGCTACGCCACCGAGGCGCTGACGGCAGCCATCGCAGCGCTGTTTGACCGGGGCTTTGAAACGGTGCGCTGCGGCGCATTTGAAGAAAATCCTGCCAGCTGCCGGGTGATGGCAAAAAGCGGTATGAAACCCATTGAAGAAACGGAGTTTATCCAGTATCGGGGTAAAAATCACCGCTGTGTTTACTATGAAATAAATAAATGAATATATATGGAGGAATATCAAATGAGAGCATTTCCGGAGATGAAGAAGAAGCTGGGTTTTGGCATGATGCGCCTGCCCATGCTGGGCGAGCAGGTGGACTATGCCCAGGTGAATGCCATGGTGGATGCATTCCTTGAAAGGGGTTTCAACTATTTTGACACTGCCACCCCCTACATTGGCGGTCAAAGCGAAACCGCTGTGCGTGAATGCCTTGCAAAGCGCCATAGCAGAGAGTCCTTCCTGCTGACGGACAAGCTTTCTCCCAATCTGTGGGAAAAGGCAGAAGAAATTGTGCCTCTGGTGAGCCGCCAGTTGGAAAACTGCGGTGTGGAGTATTTTGACTTCTACCTGATGCACGCCATGAATGCCGACCGTCACCGCCGCTACACCGACGAGGGCGCATACGACATCGTCCAGAAGCTGA
>JAGCMI010000117.1 GCA_017646545.1 Oscillospiraceae bacterium
AACCGGAAAAAGGCGCCGTTCTCAAGCAGCTGGGTGTTCGCAGCATCCCCATGGATCGGGAGCTGGTGAAGGCAAAACAGTATATCCTGCTGGGAACAGAAAAGGAAAACCTGGCCTTTTACCACAAAAACCAGGCAGTTTTGTCGAAGCGAGATGTGTTCATCAAGTGCCAATCCCTGCCTTCCCAGGCCAGCACCCTTGCCAAACTGCACCTGTTCTGCCCGGAGGAGACGGCGGCCCGCTTCTTCTGGGATACCCATTGCCCCTACGGCCTGTCCGTGCAACAGGGCCACAAAATGCGGATTGTCATTTTGGGGTTTGACAAACTGGGAAAAGAACTGCTGCTGCAGGCTTTGCAGAATAATATTTTTGATCCCAATCAGAAGATTGAATATCATGTGTTTGGCGAGGCCGGCAGTTTCTATGCTGTCTACAAACAGCTGGATCAAATTACAGACCCGGTGACGATCCATTCGGAACCCTGGTATGAAAAAATGGAGCTGCTATCCGGTGCGGACATGATCGTTGTGGCGCAGCAGGAGGCTCAAATGGAACTGCTGCATGACCTGACCATGGCACTCCCGGAAAAAACCGTCCATGCGCTGCTGGCAGAACCCAATGGCGCGGCCATGCTGCCCGGGGTGGTTTGCTTTGATTGGGTGTCTACTGCCTATCAACCGGAGCACATTCTTGGAAACCGGCTGTATGCCTATGCCAAGAAAATCAACTTGCGGTATGCCCATCTTTACAGCGGTGTGGAAGAAAATCAGAAGAATCTGGAGCAACAGTGGAATGCGCTGGATACCTTTACCCGCTATTCCAACATCAGCGCTGCGGATTACCATAGTGTTCAGCTGAAAATGATTGCCCATGAGGGATGGCAGGATCCCCTGGAACCCCAGTGCCTGGAACGGCTTGCCCACCTGGAGCACATCCGCTGGTGCAGATACCATTATCTGAACAATTGGACCTATGGCGTTCCGGATAACGGAAAAAACAAGGATGCCAAGCGACGCATCCATATTGACCTGCGCCCCTACGAAATCATGCCCACTTCGGAGCAGGAAAAGGATCGGGAGAACATCCGTTTGCTGCTGCAGTTGGACAGAGAGCCTTAAAGCAGGATCGACCGTCATCAAAGGGCAGCAAAAGAAAAATTACGGGCTTAAGAACCCTATTATCCATGGTCCCCCCGTTTCGTGAGAAAACGGGGGGTGTTTGGCGTTTGTGCGACCTTTTCGGTGAGCGATTTTCGCCACTTTCTACGCATCGTAGGTTGCCTTGCGCGCCCATCCATGGTATGCTTTTCCCAGAAAGGCGGGGGCGTATATGAACACTTATGTGACCGGAACAACCATCAAGCAGCTGCGGGAAAACCGTAAGCTGACCCAGGCAGAACTGGCAGAGCGCATCGGCGTCAGCAGCAAGACCATTTCCAAGTGGGAAACCGCCAAGGGTTTACCGGATATTTCTCTGTTGCAGCCTTTGGCGCAAGCTTTGGGCATTTCCGTCATCGAGCTGATGAACGGGGAACATATCAAAAATCAAAACATCTCCGCCAATATGCTGCGGGGAAAATTCTATGTCTGTCCCATCTGCGGCAATGCCATCCACAGCATGGGTTCGGCGGTGGTCAGCTGCTGCGGCATTACCCTGCCGCCTCTGGAGGCAGAGGAAGCAGACGATGACCATGCCATCACCGTGGAAAGCGTGGAGGATGAGCATTTTATCACCGTCCATCACCCTATGACCAAACAGCATTTCATTTCCTTTGTGGCCTTTGTCACCTCTGACCGGGTGCAAATGGTGAAATTCTACCCCGAGGGCAATGCCGAAACCCGCCTGCAGCTGCGGGGGCTCGGGCAGCTGTATTATTACTGCAACCAACACGGACTGTTTAAGAGAAAATGGTAATTTCATAAACAAGATGCCCCGGGAGTTGCTCCCGGGGCATCCTTTTTATTTGTGGGACTTCTTTCCAAAGGTGTCTTTTTGACTGCAGCCGGCACGACCACCACCGGCGCAAGCACAGGCGCAGGCACAAGCGCAGCCGCCGCTGCGACCACCGCCACCGGAGCGGCTGGCGTTATGGCGCCGTCTTGCTCGGATATAGGCGGGGTTGGTTCGGCCGTAGGTGTGAACATGGGCGCCGTATTCGGTCAGGAAACCTCTGCCCCGGGCATAGGACACGTAACAGTCGATGATATATACTTCCGCAATAATCAGCAATGCCGCAACAATGCAGCAGGTAACAAGAACACCGTTTTTGTCGCTCTTCAGCTCGTTGTACGCGCCGTCATCGTCGAAGCGGCGGTATTTGACGGTGTCGCATCCGGCAAAGTCATCCGGGCCATATTGGACGGTCATCATGCAGTATTCGCCATAATCCAGGCTGCCCTTCCAGACCCGGTCTTCACCCGGCATCTGCCAGCGGAAATTATAGTGTTCCACCTCAATGGCATTGAACCAGCTGGGGACAAATTCGTAGAAATAGCCGGATTCATTCTTACAGAGCATATCCCGTTGATTTACCTTAAAGGAAAATTCCACCACATCGCCGCCAAGGTAGGGCCTGTTAAAATCAAGACGCAAAGACACATAGTCATCATTGGTGTACTTTCCGTGGACGAGAATGTTGCTGGATATGCTGTTGGGGTAAACGGTGAAATTCTCATTTGCCATGCCGATTTCCACCCAGGTTAGCTCCTCGGATTCGTCCAGGGCTTCCCATACCAGGTGATATTCAATATCCAGGCTGCCGTTGGGCAGGGGGGTAACGGTGACATCGTACTGGTGAATCACATCCTGAGGCTTGGGCTGATAGCGAATACCCAGGAAAATCAAGCCAATCTGCACGACG
>JAGCMI010000118.1 GCA_017646545.1 Oscillospiraceae bacterium
CTGCATTGACCCGACGGATCTGATCGGCCGTATGCGCAGGCACACGAATCATGCTGCTTTGATTTTCCCAATACCGTTTCACACCCTGCCGGATCCAGAGCGCGGCATAGGTGGCAAAACGGCAATCTTTTGTATAGTCATATTTCTTGGCTGCGGCCAGCAGACCAATGCAGCCCTCTTGGATCAGATCCAGCAGCGGAACACCACGACCGGAATACTCCTTCGCCACCGATACCACCAAACGCAAATTGGCATTGACCAGTTGACGGATGGCCTCCTCATCGCCTTCGGCACAGCGCTTGGCCAACTCCATCTCCTGCTGGGGTGACAGCAGCGGAAAAGACCGGATTTCCTGCATGAACTGCTGAATATTCTCTTCTGCGGTTCCACAAGGAACACGATCCGTTTCCCGGAGCGGTGTATGGGTCATCACTTCAGTCCTTTTCTCTCCTTGAGTTTGTTCTGCAATGCCAGCAGATCATCGTCGGTATTGACATTTCCAAGCTGGTGTTCACGACGGATGGTTCGGATACAATCTGTCAGCGCATCTTCATTCACAGGGCCATCATGGCGTTGGGTCACACCCACCAGATGGGACATTTCCTCCGGTGTAAACTCTGATAGCACACCGGGGGCAACCTCTAATCCCTGGAAATAGCGCTGCTTCAACTGGGCAAACGCTCGTCCAAGAACGGGTGCGGAGAACATTTCCTCCGTCAACTCCCCTGCCTTATCAAACAAAGCAGGTTCTGTCATCACCATGGCAAGGACAGCTTCCTCCGCCATGGCAGATTTCATATTCTTATAGTAGAATGCCCGGGTCTTGGGCTGCAGATTTTTCACCGGCTGCAGGTCCTGCTGTTCCTGCTGCTTCTTTTCCCGGTTGGTGCGGCGCTTGAACGCCTTTTCCACTTCCAGTTTTACCGCATCATAGCTGATCTTGCCCACTTCCGCCACACGGTGTCCATAGACTTCCCGCTGCACAGCGCTGGGCAATGTGCAAATCAGCTGGGCTGCCTCCTGAATGAATTTCACCCGCTGCTCATCTTCCCGGGTATCGAACTTACGGTAGATGGCATTGAGCTGGTATTCCACCCGGTTGGACGACTGCTCCAGCAGCACCTTGAATTTATCGGCGCCAAATTTCTTTAAGTATTCATCCGGATCCTTGGCATCCTTCATACGCAGCACCTTTACCTGCAAGCCTGCCTTTTCCAGCATGGGAATGGCCCGCTGGGCTGCGCGCTGACCGGCTTCGTCGCCATCGTAGATCAGCACCACCTGCTCGGTGTATTTGCTCAGCAGGACGGCATGCTCCTCCGTAAGGCTGGTGCCAAGAGAGGCAACCGCACAGTCAAATCCATGTTGGTGCAGGGCGATGGCATCCATATAGCCCTCTACCAGAATCAAGTAGCCAAGTTTACTCTTCTTTGCCATATTGAGGCCAAAGAGGTTCTTGCGTTTATTAAAGATCATGGTTTCCGGAGAGTTGAGGTATTTGGCTGCATTATCATCCTTTTTCATAATGCGGCCGCCAAAGCCGATCACATTTCCCCGCACATCAATGATGGGGAACATCAATCGATCCCGGAAACGATCAAAGAGATTTCCATTTTTCTTGGATACGGTTACCAAACCGGATTCCTTCAGTTCTTCCTCCGTATAGCCCTTGGCACGCAGCGCTTTCACCATGCTATCCCAGGTATCGGGCGCATAGCCGATGCCAAAGTTAATCAGGGTGGATTTAGGCATACCGCGCCCCAGGGCATACTCCAGCGCTGCCTTACCGGCAGGCGCATAGAGCTGGCTATGGTAAAAACGGGCAGCTTCCTTATGCAGCGCCCAAAGGCGCTCCTGCTGGCGGTAGCGGGACTGATACTGCTCATCCTCCGGCACTTCCAGACCGACCCGCTTTGCCAGCGCGCGGACGGCATCCGGATAGCTAAGCCCCTCCACCTCCATCATAAAGTTTACAACGCCGCCACCTTTATGGCAGCCAAAGCAATAGTAGATGCCCTTATCGGGCGCAACAGAAAAGGATGCGGTTTTTTCGCCATGGAAGGGGCAAAGACCAAACATATTGGCACCGGCACGCTTCAGAGAAACATACTGACCCACCACATCTTCAATTGGATTACGAGCGATGAGTTCGTCGATAAATGCAGGTGAAAATGCCATGGAAATCATCTCCTTTCTGTGATTTTGTGTGATTTAGATTACAGGCGGCGACCCTCGGGTTTCTCTTCCTGCTGGGCATCCTTCTTCTTATCCAGCATCATACCGATCAGCCAGCAAGCGGTCAACAAAATAGTGACCACCACATTCGGATGCAGAAAGTCGTTTTCAGACTGCACCACATAAGGCGCAGCAGAGAGCGCTGCAGCTGCCAGAGAGGTCCAACTGATCATCTTAAAAATGGGATATTTCTTAGAAAAAGCAGCCAGAATGGCCATACCCATGGCAATCAAAGTGACAATGCCTGCCAAAGGAAGACAAGCAGCGGCAGAATGCTCCAACTGCAGATTGAAGAAATTGAACGCAACCTCCGGGGCTTGAACCAGATCTGCCGCATAATAGCGCACACTGCCGGGCATGGTCTCAAAAGCGAATGCAGACATCAGCAGCGCAGGCAGGGAGAATTTCCAAAATTTCTGATTTTTCATGAAAAATCACCTCAAACAAGGATTATAACACATTATCCCCGAACATGCCATCCCATGGGGATAAAAATCTGGGAGTATTTATCCACGGCATAGTTATCGGTCATGCCGGCAATATAGTCACAAACAGTACGCTCCAAGCCTTCAAAGCTCATTTGGGGCAGAAAATCCTCGGGAAGTGCCTCAGGATGGGCGATATAGTATTCAAACAGCTTGGCAAGCATGGTTTTGGCCTTCCCCTCTTCCCCCTTTGCAACGGGGCTGCGGTAGACCGTTTCAAACATATATGCCCGCAAATCCTTCAATGCCTGATCCACCATAGGAGAAAGCAGGATCTCCCCTGCCTCCCGGGAGGTCATGATCATATCACACACCAAAGTATCGATCCGCTGGGAGTGATTACGGCCCAGCACATCGGTAATGGCACGGGGAATATCGTTATTGGTCAGGATGCCGGCGCGAACGGCATCGTCAATGTCATGGTTGACATAGGCGATACGGTCAGAATGGCGAACGATCTGTCCCTCAAGGGTTTCGGGAATACGGGAGCCGGTATGCCCCACGATACCCATACGAACTTCATAGGACAAATTTAGGCCTCTTCCTTCATTTTCCAAATAATCCACCACACGCAGGCTCTGCTCATTATGCTGGAAGCCACCGGGCATTAGCGCATCGAGCGCCGCTTCACCGGCATGGCCGAAGGGGGTATGCCCCAGATCATGACCCATGGCGATGGCCTCGGAGAGATCTTCATTCAACCCCAGCGCCCGGGTGATGGTACGGGAAATACGGGTGACCTCCAACGTGTGGGTCAAGCGAGTGCGGTAATGGTCGCCCTCCGGGTTCAGGAACACCTGGGTTTTGTGCATCAGGCGGCGGAAGGCCTTGGAATGGACGATTTTGTCCGTATCCCGCTGATAGCAGGTGCGAACATCATTCTCGCGGAAAACATCTCCATTGGGACGACCCATCGTATGATCCGAAAAAGCTGCCAAGGGATTGAGATTTTTATGTTCTCTGCGTTCCAGTTCTTCCCGTATGGTCATGGCGATACACTCCTTTATGTCAGTGAAAAAATCAACGATTTATATGGGAAATGCACGGTATTCTTTTCCGGTTTCCATTCCTTCGATACTGCCGGCGCTCATGTCCGTCAGCCGATCCAGGAAGGGCTGGGCATTGGCTTCGGGAAACAGAATCTCCAGTTCCACCTCGGCACCAAATTGGGTATCGCGGATGATACCACCGAAGGCTTCCACCTCCAGCTTCACCCGTTCGTAATATGTATAGGCAATGGGTACATAAAGCACGGTCCATACCCGCTTCATGCTCTTGCCCGCAGCATCCACCGCAATTTTGGCACCCTTGGTATAGGCGCGAACCAGGCCGCCCGCACCCAGCAAAATGCCGCCAAAATAGCGGGTCACCACACAAACGCAATTGTATAAGCCTTCCCGCTGCAGCACCTGCAGCATGGGCATACCGGCGGTGCCGCCGGGTTCTCCATCATCAGAAAAACGGACGGCACCATCTTTGATGATATAAGCCCAGCAATTGTGGGTGGCATCATAATGCTGTTTCTTCATTTCCTGGATCTTCTCCAGCGCCGCTTCCTCGGTTTCCACCAGCCAGATACGACCGATGAAGCGGGACTTCTTTTCTATAAATTCATCCTCGCCAAAACCGGTTGGCACCAGATACTCGTCCAAGATCACACTTCCTTTGTAATATAGTTTTTAAGGCGGCCGTAGAGGATATCATCCACCACGGTTTCCACCACGATGCCTTCGCCGGTATAGTCCGTGGACAGCACCTGGGCATTGTTATGCAGGGTTTCCACCATGCCGCCCATGGAATAAGGCAGGGTCACGGTGATCTGGTGGCGGCTGTGCCCCAAAGCTTTCTCAATGGCTGCCAGCAGGTCCTCCATGCCCATACCATGGCGGGCAGACATCTTGACCACATCTTCCCCAATGGGGATATCGGTGGGCTCCACCAGGTCTGCCTTATTGTAGCAGCGCAGCACAGTAGTGCCGGGTTTTGCCAGCTTGGCGATCAGCTTGTCCACCACTTCGATATGCTCTTCCCGGTTGGGATCGGAGGCATCGATGACATGCAGCAGAAGATCGGCATACTCCAGCTCTTCCAGCGTAGCGCGGAAGGCATCCACCAGATGGTGGGGCAACTTTGCGATAAATCCGACGGTGTCAGAAAGGATCACATCCAGATTATCGGACACGGTGAGCAAACGGCTGGTGGTATCCAGCGTATCGAAGAGGCGGTTATTGGCAGGAATGCCCGCACCGGTGAGTTTATTCAGCAAGGTGGACTTACCTGCATTGGTATAGCCCACGATGGCCACCACCGGCATGGAGTTTTTGATACGGCGCTCTCTCTGCACCGCACGAACCTGACGCACCTGCTCCAGTTCACCACGAAGCCGGTCAATCCGTTCACGGATATGACGACGGTCGCTTTCCAGCTTGGTTTCACCGGGACCACGGGTACCGATACCACCGCCCTGACGGGACAGATTCTTGCCCATACCGGAAAGACGGGGCAGCAGATATTGGTACTGCGCCAGTTCCACCTGCAGTCTACCCTCTCGGGTCTTGGCACGCTGGGCAAAGATATCCAAAATCAGCGCGCTGCGATCCAGCACGGGAACACCGATGATCTCTTCCAGCGCACGCATATTGCCGGGGGAAAGTTCATTATCAAAGACCACCATGGTAGACTGGGTGAACTCCACCAGCATTTTTACTTCCTGCGCCTTACCCTCGCCAATAAAGCTATGGGCATCGGGGGTTGCGCGGTTTTGCAGCACCTTGCCGGTGCAGAAACCACCGGCAGTTTCCAAAAGGGCTTCCAGTTCCTCCATGGTTTCTTCCGTGGCAGTCTGGGCCTTGGTAAAGCAGGCGGCATTGAGTCCCACAAGGACTGCCCGCTCCTGCACATTCTTTTCAAAAATTTCTTCCATTTTATCTCCTCTGCCGGGCGCTTACGCCAATAAAAACCAATAAAACAACGCTTTTTCGTTACAGATTATTATATCACAAATAAACGGGTTTCTGCAACATTTTCCCGTAAAAAGACAAAAAAAGTTCGTACCGCAAAAGCAGTACGAACTTTTATGTCTTACTTCAGGCCGAAACGCTTGTTGAAACGATCGACACGTCCACCGGTGTCAACCAGCTTCTGCTTGCCGGTATAGAAAGGGTGGCACTTGGAGCAGATTTCGACACGAATCTCCTTCTTAGTAGAGCCAGTGGTAAAAGTGTTGCCACAAGCGCAACGGATCGTGGTCTGTTCGTACTTGGGATGGATACCTTCCTTCATTTTGTTCACCTCTTTCTTATCAGATAAAAGGGCATAATAACCCTTAGCAATTTCAATCGCTCGGATATAATAGCACATTGCAAACAGAAATGCAAGTACTTTTTTTAATTATTTTGTATTTTTTTAGAAAGCCCAGTTACCGTTGCGGAAAATGGGAACAACCTTGCCGTCAGCGCAGATGGCATCGATGTTCATGGTGTCGCAACCGATCATGAAGTCCACATGGATCATGGACTCGTTGATGCCCAGAGCCTTGCACTCGGCATTGGTCTTGTTGTGGCAGTCACGGATGGTATCGTTGAAGCCACGGCCAACAGCCAGGTGGCAGACAGCATTCTCATCGAAGAGGGTGTTGTAGAACAGCAGGTCGGTCTGGTTGATGGGGCTGGTCTGAGGAACCAGAGCGCACTCGCCCAGGTAGCCGGCGCCATCGTCCATGGTGACCATCTGCTTCAGCAACTCCTCACCCTTCTGGGCGCCCACTTCAACAGCCTTGCCGCCCTCAAAGCGCATCCAGAAGTTCTCGATCAGCTGACCCTGGTAGGACAGAGGCTTGGTGGAGTAAACAATACCCTCTGCCTCACCCTTCATGGGAGAGATGAAGCACTCCTCGGTGGGAATGTTGGGATTGAAGTAAACGCCGGACTTGGTGGTCTCACCGCCGCCGCAGAAGATGGCTTCGGGGATCATGCCAACGGTCAGGTCGGTGCCGTTGTCAGCGGTATAGTGCAGCTGCTTGATGCCCAGATTGTTCAGATAGTCGCAACGGGCCAGCAGGTCAGCATTGTGCTCGTTCCATGCCTGGATGGAGTCCTCGCAAACACGGGAAGTGGACAAAATAGCCTCCCACAGCTTCTCCATAGCAACGGAGGTACGCTCACCGGGGAACACCTTCTTTGCCCAAGCCTTGCCGGGAACAGCGGCGATACACCACTGCTGCTTGCCGTCCATCTGCTCGGAGTAGGGCTTCATGATGGGGTAAACCATCTGGCTGGACTTTGCCATCTTCTCTCTGTTGATGCCCTTCAGACCATCGGGGTCAGCAGAGGACAGATGAATACGGGCAGGAATGGTTTCGCAGTAGTGCTTCTGGCGCTCGATCTGCCAATCCTGCACAGTACCCAGAGTCTTCAGGCTCTGATAGCGGTAGTGCAGCTTGGTCAGAGGCTGGTAGTTCCACTCGACGGTGACCTTACGGGCCTTTGCCTTATAGCACTCTTCCACCAGCAGCTGAACGAACTCGGGCTGATCCAGACCGGCATGGATGATGACATCCTGACCCTTCTGGACATTGGCACCCACGCGGGCGATGAGCTTTGCGTATTCACGCAGAACAGTCTTTTTCATAGGATAATTCTCCTTATTTTTATGTTTCAAGAGGTATTTTAACAGATAAATGGTCATCCGTCAATCATTCTTGCATTATTTTGCCGCAAGGTATATAATGGAGAAAATCAACATAGCTGGTACTTTGTGAAAGGCGGTATTCTATGCTGACGAGAGAGCAATTCCAACAAAAAATCGCAAGCGGTGTGCACATCCTCGATGGTGCCACCGGCTCCAATCTCCGGGCCATGGGCATGCCCAACGGATACCGGACAGAATTGTGGGTGTTTGAGCATCCCCATATTCTGCAGAATCTGCAGCGGCAGTATGCCGAGGCCGGCAGCCAGATCATTTTTGCTCCCACCTTTCAGGCACAACCCATTGCCCTGCAGGAGATTGGTTTGGAAAACGAAACGGAGCAAGTCAATGCCCGTTTGGTGGCGCTGACCCGGGAGGCTGCACCCGACTGTTTGATTGCCGGCGACATCACTACCCTATCTGCCTTCTGCGATAGTTGGAACCCAGAAAATATGGATCTGCTGGTGGCCAACTATCGACGACAGATTCGAGGCTTGATTGACGGCGGTGTGGATATTTTGGGTGCGGAGACCCTGCTGTACCCCAACGAAGCGGAAGCAATATTGATCGCTGCGGAGTTGGAAGGCGCAGGCGCCATGATGTACTCCTTCACCATGCAAAGTGACGGCAGTTTGTTCTCCGGCATGGACGCAGGTCCCGTTCTGAGGGAATTGGAACGCAGCGGTGCAGCTGCGGTAGGCTTCAACTGTGTGGCTGCTGACGCAATGACCCCCGGTTTGGTGGCCAAGCTGCGGCGGTATGTGAAGATCCCGCTGATCTGCAAGCCAAATGGCGGCATGCCGGTTATCGGTGATGACGGAATTGCCCGCTATGATATGACCCCTGCCGATTTTGGGAAGGTCATTGCCGATTGCGAGCAGATGGGCGCCACCTTACTGGGCGGCTGCTGCGGCACGACCCCTGCCCATATTGGAGCAATCACAAATCGCTAAAAAACAAAGGTGCCGATCATTTCGGCACCTTTTTATTACGGCTTTTCTATGTTTCGACATTTTTGTTGCGAAAAATGTCGAATTATGGTATCATGTTTATGTATGGAAAGAAGAATTCATTTGTATGTCAGCCGCAAAAATGTGCTGACATGGCTGATGGCGCTGTGCCTGGTCGGCTCGGCAGTGGCCCGCATTGCGATTCCCTGTGTGAAAGGGACATGGGATCAGCTTCAAGTGTGGAGCCAAATCGTTCTGCCAGTAGCAGCCACCTTGCTGTATGTGCTCATCGCCCTCATCAACGGAAAGGAAATGTTCTACAAGACCGCCTTCCCCGTACTCCTGATGGGTATTTATTACGCGATCCAACCTCACAGCATTATTGGTAACAATCCCCTGCAGCTGGGTATGTATTATACCTGCATCGCTTTTTTCTGCATTTTGTACACGATGATCGTCAGCGGATGGATCCGCTATCCCTGGTTGCTGCCGCTGATGCTGCTGGGTCCCATTGCCGCTGTGATCTATGCCCATGACCACTATTTGTTTGTCGAGATGCTCAGCAGCTATTATGACCCCTCCAGAAGCACCCTGCTGAAAGTGTTGCCGGAATATCTGCTCTTTGGCGGTGTATTCTTCCTGGCTTTGGGGTTGAAGGTTTCCAGCGACGGCAAGTATCATCCCACCTGGGGAGACCGCAACGATGGCCGCAGAATCCGTACGCTGGCTCCTATGGCGCAGATCACCTCCTATTTCCAATGGGAGCGCAATATCTGTTCTAACTTCTTTGAAGAGTCCTTTGAAATCACCCATGTGGACCGCTACATCCGCCAGAAGCGCAGAGAAGGTTTGAAAGATTTCGGCATCACCCATGTGCTGCTGGCCGCCTATGTACGAGGCGTTGCAAAATATCCCCAGCTGAACCGCTTCATCAACGGCCAGAAAGTGTATTCCCGCGGTGAGGACATTCAGTACTGCATGGTCATCAAGAAAGAAATGAATGTGGACTCCCCCGACACCTCCATCAAGGTACATTTGAATCCCCGGGATACGGCGGAAGATGTCTACCACAAGCTCAATGCCGCTGTAGAAAAAGTGAAGGCCACCCGTGAACTGGACTCCAATCTGGATGCACTGATCATGACGCTGAATCTGATCCCCAGCATCGTTTTGAAATTTGTGGTGTGGCTGCTGAAATTCCTGGATTATTTCGGTCTGCTGCCCAAGTTCCTGCTGGAATTGAGCCCCTTCCATGGTAGCTTGTTCTTCACCTCCATGGGCAGTCTGGGCATTCCTCCCATCTACCACCATCTGTACGACTTCGGCAACTTGCCCGTCTTTGGTGCGTTCGGCATGAAGCGCAAGGCCCTGGAAGTGGTGGAGGATGGCAGCGTAGCACAGCGCAAGTATGTGGACATTAAATTTGTGCTGGACGAGCGTATTTGCGACGGTTATTACTACGCCACCTTCTTTAAGTACTACAAGCGCCTGCTGGCTCACCCTGAAGTGTTGGACAATCCCCCCGATGAGGTTGTGCAGGATATTCCCTAAGGATCAAACACCGGTGCTGTTTGCACCGGTGTTTTCTTTTGGAATGCTTGCCATTTCTGTTTCGGCATGGTACACTAAGAAAAAATGGAAAGGATCATTTTCCGTGCTTGCTGAAATACAAAAATATCTGTCAATGCACCCTTGGCGGGATACAATTGAATATTTTGAATGTATCGACTCCACCAACACTTATGCCAAAAAAATGGCGATGCAGGGTGCTGCAGAAGGCACCGTGATCATTGCCGGGCAGCAAACCGGTGGCCGGGGACGGCTGGGACGCAGCTTCTCCTCCCCCGCCGGAATGGGCATCTATCTGAGTGTCATTCTGCGTCCCGGCTGTCGTCCGGAAGAGCTGATGCACCTGACCTGCGCCACCGGTGTGGCCGCGGCAAAAGCCATTGGCAGACCCGCCACGGGAATCAAATGGACCAACGATCTGGTACTGGGCAAGCGGAAGTTGGGCGGCATTTTGACGGAATTGTCTGTTGATCCGACCAAAGGCATCGTGGATTGGGCGGTGGTGGGCATCGGCATTAACTGCTGCCAGAAGCCCTGGCAATTTCCGGAAGAAATACGGGATATGGCCTGCTCTCTTGGAATGGATTGGCAGGATGTGCCCTGGCTGATCGCAGATCTGATTATTGCACTGCAGCAGATGCGCCAGGAGCTATTTACCGGCAAGGCAGAAATTATGGCGCAATTCCGCCGGCGATGCGTAACCATCGGCAGCGAGATCTCCATCCTGCGGGGCGAAAATGTGATGCATGCCAGAGCCATTGGTGTGGATGATGCGGGCGGTTTGCAAGTAGTATATTCCGATGGGAAACAAGAAACCGTAACATCGGGTGAAGTGAGCATCCGGGGCATGTACGGATATTTGTAAACTTTTATTGATGGGCAAATTCGCTGTTGCTTTTTCCCAAGTTTTTGGTTATAATAACATTATGTAAAAAATACTTATTCAGGAGGTACTTTTATGAAGACTTTTACTATCATCGCTAAGGTTGTTGCCGCTCTGGCAGCTGTTGCCGGCATCGTTTATGTGGTTGCTACCTACGGCGACAAGATCGTTGCTTGGGCTAAGAAGCTGCTGGGCAAGGGCTGCTGCTGTTGCACCGATTGCGAGTGCGCTGACTGCGAGTGCAACGAAAACGGCGAGTGCACTTGCGAGTGCGAGTGCGAGGATTGCGACTGCGAGTGCTGCGATTGCGAAGACGACGAGTGCGAGTGCGAGTGTGAGTGCGACGACGAAGAGTGCGAGTGCGAAGAGGGCGAGTGCTGCTGCGGTCACTGCCACTGCGAAGAAGAAGCCGCTGAGGAAGTTGTCGAAGCTGCTGAGAAGGATTTCGAGGCCTAATTTTTGATGTGCAAAACCCGGAAGAGCATTGCTCTTCCGGGTTTTCTTTATTTGACCATCAATGCGACAGCACAAACTCTTTCGTTCGGGGATGGAAGCACATCCAAAGCATGGGCAGCAGGGACAGCACACCGCCTGCAACAAACACAAGATACAGAGGGAATACTTCACCCAACAGGCCATAAACCAGTGCCGACACCGCCGACCCGCCCACAGATGCAGACTGCATAAAGCCCAGGATCGCGCCCCGGTTTTCCTCCGGCAGCGCCAGCATTAATGAAGCATTAAAAACGGTATTGCCGACGCAATTGAGAAAAGCTGCCATGGCAGCAAAAATGCATAACGGAACAAATCGGACAGAACAGTAACCCAGCACAAAGCACAGGACAGAGCCGGAAAAGCCCAGCGCCATCATCCAAAAACGGACCTTGGGGGTCAGCTTTGCGATGCCCAACAGCAGAACACAAACCAGGGTGGCTGCCGTCCACACAGACATGAGATAACCATACTGCTCGACGGAAAAACCCTTTTCCACACAGAACGGCAAAATCAGCGTCAGCGGTCCTGCGCCCAAAAGATTTAAGACCAAGGCGCTGGGAACGAAAATTCGCATAAAAGCATCAGCAAAAACAGATTTTACCGCCTGCTTGGAGTCCGACAGAACACCTTTCACGGTCACCGGCGCGCCCTGTTGGACCGTTTTCGGCACGTGAATAAACAGTTCTGAAAATGCAGAATAGAGATTGCTGATGCCATTGATCACCACAATCAGCGGAACACCAAAGAAGGCCACCAGCACACCGCTAAAGGCATTGCCGCCTAACTGGATCAGTCCCAACACGCCGGAATGGATGGATTGTCCCTGCACCATATCCTTATGCGGGATAATATCAATCATCAGGGTGCTGACCGCCGGATTATAGAACACGGTGCCGAAGGCAGCTAAAAATGCGGCCACCAAAACACCCGGCACATTAAGTTTGTCCATATAGGCCAATGCGCCCACCGTCAGCATGATGACGCCCTGCAGCACATCCATACCCACCATCACCCATTTGCGGTTGCACTTATCGACAATACTGCCGGAAAACGGTGAAAGAAACATGGTCACAAACATAGAAATAGCAGACATGACGCCCATCAGCGCACTGGAACCGGTTTTTTCATACACCCAAAAGCCAATGGCCACGCTGCACATCAAATCACCGATGGAACTAACTGCATTTGCCTGCAGCAGCAGGATAAAATCTTTATTCCAAAGTTTCTTCATCAGATCCCTCCTCTTTCTACTTCTGATTATAGCATCGGAGGATATTTAAATGCAAGCAACAAATAGTTGAACTGCCGGCTGTAGAATACAACCGGCAGTTTTGTGTTTACTTAACCAGTGGTTTAGCCTTCCACATGGGTCAGCAGCTGCACCAGCATCTGGGTGATCTTCTCCATATCCTCCACCGGCACATACTCAAAGCGGCTGTGATAATTGGCGCCGCCGGTGCACAGATTGGGACAAGGCAGACCCATGTAGGAAAGACGGGCGCCATCGGTGCCGCCACGGATGGGCACGGTGACAGGCGTGATGCCAACGGCTTCCATGGCCTTCTTTGCCCGATCAACGATGAACATACAAGGCTCGATCTTCTCACGCATGTTGAAATAGCTGTCCTTCAGATTCAGCTTGACAGTACCCTC
>JAGCMI010000119.1 GCA_017646545.1 Oscillospiraceae bacterium
CAATCCAGTGCTCTGCCAATTGAACTACACCCACCATATTCATTTACGAAACCGTCACAACCTTAAAAGTGGCACGCCAGAAGGGACTCGAACCCCTGACCTACTGCTTAGAAGGCAGTTGCTCTATCCAACTGAGCTACTGGCGCATATTAGATGGAGCGGGTGACGGGAATCGGACCCGCGTATCCAGCTTGGAAGGCTGGTGTTCTACCATTGAACTACACCCGCAGGTCCCATACTGTGATTCAGCTATTGGATTCTACCACAGCTTTCCCCGCTTGTCAAGCCTGATTTTTTAGAATCTGTGGAATTTTTTCGTAAATCACATCCGCTACCGCACCCTCGCTGCAGGGGCACACATTGGGAAAGTGCTTTGCAACGATGGCATCGCTGGGGCTGAAGGCATAATCTGCCCCATAAAGCATGGAAAGATCATTCTCTCCGTCGCCCACGCAAACAAGAATTTCCCGACCCAACTGCCGCTGCAGCGCCCGGGCGGCATTGGCCTTGGAAACCCCCTTGGCATGGACATCCAAAATCTTGGGGGCGGCACGGAACACTTCGCAGGAGTCGCCAAATTCCTGCCGCAGAGCCTTTTCTACCTCATCAAAGCGGGCCAGTTCTTCTGCCGAACCCTCATAAAGAGCGGCCACACTACTGCTGCCGATGCGTCCGTACAGGGCAAATTTCATAAAGGGACCCAGATCTTCCTCCGGCTGGGCATGAGCCCAGGTGCAGTTATTGCCTTCGGTGAAATCATCCCAGGCCTCATTTTTTTCGAAAATATAATGGGCATCCAAACCTTGAATTTCCACCGTCATATCCGGGAACAGTTCCATTGTCCGACGGATGGTAGCAGCCTGATCCAGCTCGATGAGGGCGGGATTGAGAATTTGCTTCTTCTGCAGATCGTAGGCAGCAGAGCCGTTATACAGCAGCAAGGGAGCGTTCACCGGCACCTTGTCCCGGAACACTTTGGTCATGGGCAGGCTGCGGCCGGTATTGACGGTGAAAGCGCCGCCGTTTTCCATAAAATAGCGGATGGCTTCGATATTCCGCTCCGGGATGGTGGAATCCGGGGCGGTGAGGGTACGGTCGTAATCCACCGTCAGCAGTACCTTGTCAAAATGTGCCATAGCCTTATCCTTTCAAAATCTTGGGAAGTTCCTTGTAAATCACATCTGCGATAGCGCCTTCACCGCAGGGGCAGACATTGGCAAAGCGGTCTGCCACCGCGCCGTCGCTGGGGCAGAAGGCGAAGTCCGCGCCTTCCAGCATGGGAATGTCGTTGCCCTCATCGCCTACGCAGACAAGAATTTTCTTGCCCAGCTTTTCCTGCAATTTTTTAGCGGCTTGCAGTTTGGAAGCTTCCTTGGTGTGGACATTGATGATCCGGGGTGTGGCACGGAATACCACCAGTTTGTCCTCAAATTCCCGGTTTAAAAATGCTTCCACCCGGTCAAACAGCGGCTTTTCGTCCTGCTCATGGGGGACGGCCTTGCCCTGCAGATCGCCGTAGACACCGATTTTCACAAAGGGTCCCCGGTGGATTTCGGGGTCTGCCAGTTCATGGGGAAAGCCGCTTTCTTTATAATAAGCGGCGTAAGCATCGCTGGGATTGACCAGATAATGGACATCCGGATTCTGGAATTCCAGATTCACCCCGGGAAACTCCTCTGCCACCCGTTTTGCCGTGGGCCAGACATCCACGGGCAGGTACTGAACATCCACAAATTTACCGTTATCGAAACCTGCGCTGCCGTTCATCAGCAGCAAAGGCGCATTGTGGGGCACCCGCTGCAGAAAGGGCAGGAAACTGACATAGCTTCTGCCGGTATTGACGGTGAAGCTGCCGCCATTTTCCATAAAATAGCGGATGGCTTCGATATTGCGTTCCGGGATGGAGCCGTCGGGCGCGGTGAGGGTGCGGTCAAAATCCACGGTCATCAAAATGTCAGAAAACATAAAAGCTTAAACCTCTCTGTGGGGGAAATTTCAATTTATCAAGAAGAAGGCTTGCGCGATAAACTGCAATTTACTGTCCCATTTTCTCCAGTTTTTCAATCACCTTGGCAAAATACTCCGGCAAAGGCGCCATCACCATGACGGGTCTGCCGTCTTTGGGGTGGGCAAAGCACAGCGTACCTGCGTGCAAAACCTGACTGTCCTGCCCCAGTTCTGCCTTTTTGTGGCCATAGACCATGTCACCCAAAATGGGATGACCGATATGGGCCATGTGGACACGGATCTGATGGGTGCGTCCCGTTTCCAAGCGGCAGCGCACATGGGTGTAGCCCCGGTAACGGGCGACAACTTCCCAATGGGTGACGGCTTCTTTGGAATTGCGGGCGGTGACGCACATCTTTTTCCGGTCGGAAGGATGGCGGCCAATGGGGGCATTGACGGTGCCGCTGTCTTCCTTGAAAGAGCCGCAGACAATGGCCTCATACACCCGGTACATGGAATGATCCTTTAACTGGCTGGCCAGAAAGGTGTGGGCAAAATCGTTTTTCGCCACCGCCAGCAGACCGGAAGTGTCCTTGTCGATGCGGTGGACAATGCCGGGGCGCAGTTCTCCGTTGATACCGGAAAGATCATCGCCCAAAGCATGCAGCAGACCGTTGACCAAAGTGTCATCCTGATGGCCTGCGGCCGGGTGCACCACCAGACCCTTGGGTTTGTTGATGACGATGATATCTTCGTCCTCGTAGGCGATGTCCAGCTGCATTTCGGTGGGGGTGATGTCCACCGCCTTGGGTTCGGGGATGGAATATTCCACCTTGTCCCCAAGTTGCAGCTTGTCGTTTTTCTTGCCGGGCTTGCCGTTGAGGAAAACAGTTCCCTCTTCGATCAGTTTCTGGGCGGCGCTGCGGCTTAAATTTTCTCCACAGCGGGCGAGGAATGCATCCAGCCGCTCGCCGGGCATATCAGCATAAAGTATCATAAAATACCTCAAAATCCAGTTTATCGCTTGATGAATTAGGAATTAGAGATTAGAAATTAGGAATTTGAATAAATAAACACCGGTGTATTTTCCGGGCAATTCCTAACTCCTCATTCCTCATTCCTAATTAGGCGATCGGTGCGATAAACTCCAATTTACTTCTTCTCTTCTTTCCAGAATGCCTTGTTGAAAAAAGCCAGATGCAGAATCAGCAGAATACAGCCGCAGGTGATGAAGCAATCTGCCACATTGAATACGGCAAAATTCATGAAATCCACTTCAATCATATCCACCACATAGCCGAAGCGGATGCGGTCGATCATATTGCCCACACCGCCACCGTAGATGGCAGCGATGAGCCAGCGCTCGAAGGTGGTAAAGGGCTGTCTGCTTTTGAAATATTCATAGAAAATGGCCACGGTCAGCAAGAGGAAAATAATGGCAAAGAGCCATTGCGCGCCTTCAAAGGCGGAAAAGGCAGCGCCGGTGTTGCGGACATAGGTCAGGTGGAACAGACCCGGGATTGCATCCACATGACCGTAAAGGGGGATGTTCTGCAGCACCAGAAATTTTGTCCACTGATCCAGAGCCACAATGCCTGCGGCAAATAAACTCATTAACAGAAATTGCATAGGTTTTACTCCGTTTCCTGCATAGTTGCATACATTTTACCATGATAGCAGAACAAAGTCAAATTCCTAATTCCTAATCTCTAATTTCTAATTCACCAAGCGACAAACTAAAATTTGAAATTCATTTACAAAACTTATTTTATGGTATATAATGTATAGTTAAGTTAAAGAAAATGGTGAAGTATATGAAATTTGCATTTTACACCCTTGGGTGCAAGACAAATCAATATGAAACCCAGGCCATGGAGCAGCTGCTTTTGGCCAAGGGGCATAGTATCGGTGCTTGGGATGCGGAGTGCGACGGCTATGTGGTCAACACCTGCTCCGTTACCGCGGTGGCGGACAAGAAAAACCGCGCCATCATCCGTCGCTGCCGACGGGAACATCCGGATGCCGTCATTGCCGTCTGCGGCTGTTACAGCCAGCATGATGCGCCTGCGGTAAAAGCATTGGGGGTAGATGTGATTGGCGGCAGCGCCAATCGGCAGGAATTTGTACAGTTGCTGCTGGAAGCTGCTGCGGAAAAGAATTATCAGGAATCTGTGGACATCGCCCTGCGGCGCCGGGAATTTGAGATTCTGCCGGCCGGCGGTTTGGAAGAGCGAACCCGCGCCATGCTGAAGGTGCAGGATGGCTGCGTGAATTTCTGCTCTTACTGCATCATTCCCTATACCCGCGGTCCCATCCGTTCCGCCCCTGCAGAACTGGCGGTGGAGCAAGCCAAGGAATTGGCGCAGCGGGGCTACCGGGAAATTGTCATCACCGGCATTGAGATTGCCTCTTGGGGCGCGGATCTGCCGGGAAAACCGGAATTGGCGGTGCTACTCAAGGCGGTGTGCGCCGCTGTGCCCCATGTGCGGGTGCGGCTGGGCAGCTTAGAGCCTCGGATTATTACCAGAGAATTCTGTGAGGAATTGAAACTGCTTCCCAATATTTGCCCCCAGTTCCATCTGTCCATGCAAAGTGGCTGCGACACGGTGCTCTGTCGCATGAAGCGCAAATACGATACCGCCCGGTACTATGAAAGTGTGGCGCTGCTGAAGGAATTTTTCCCCGGCTGCGCTGTGACCACGGATATGATTGTGGCATTCCCCGGTGAAACGGAGGAGGAATTTGCCCAGAGTTTGGAATTTATCCAAAAATGCGGCTTTGCGGATATGCACATCTTTCCCTACTCCCGTCGCCCCGGCACCCCGGCGGACAAGATGCCCGGTCAGCACGACAATGCCACGAAAGAAGCCAGAAGCCGGAAAGCCATTGCGGTGGCGGAGGAAATGAGCCTTGCCTTCCGGAAAGAGATGGTGGGAAGTGTGCAGGAAATTCTGTTTGAAGAGCAGGACGGTGACTTCTTTACCGGCCATGCCCCCAATTATATGAAGGTGTATGCCAAGGGGGAAAATTTGCACAACGAAGTGAAAAATGTCCGCATCACCGGCCTTTACAAAGACGGCCTCACCGGCGAAATAGAAGGATAAACCGCAACTTACAAGAGGAACATCATATGAAAACACTCATGCACATCTGCTGCGCGCCCTGCGCCAACATGCCCATTGAGGTGCTGCGGGGCGACGGCATCGAGGTCAGCGGATTTTGGTATAACCCCAACATCCACCCCTTCACGGAATACAGAGCCAGAAGAAATTGCCTGCAGGAATATGCCAAGGTGATTGAACTGCCCCTTATTTTGAAGGATGAATACGGCCTGCGTCCCTTCGTGCGGGAGGTGGCGGAAGATATCGAAGGCAGATGCGTCAAATGCTATGAAATGCGTCTGTTTGAAACGGCAAAAATGGCAGCCGAAGGCGGCTTTGACAGCTTCACCTCTTCCCTCTTTATCAGCCCCTATCAGAATCACGAACTGATGCAGGAGGTGGCGGAAAGAGCTGCCCATGAATATGGTGTGGAATTTCTCTACCGGGATTTTAGACCCTATTTTAAGCCCGGTCAGGAAAAAGCCAGAGAGCTTGAAATGTATATCCAGAAATTCTGCGGTTGCATCTTCTCCGAGCAGGAGAGATATTTGAAAAAGAGTAAGATTATTCCGTAATATACAACCAAAGAAGGAAGAGTTGAGGGTGAAGATATCTCCACTCTTTACTCCTCAATCTACACTCTGAATGGAGGAACTATGTCTAAATTTGAATTTGCCATCCCTACCCTCTTTGGTTTGGAGGGCATTGCCGGTGACGAACTGCGCCGGCTGGATATTGAAAATGTAAGAGTAGAAAATGGCCGTGTGCTGTTTTCCGGCGACGAAACTGCTCTGGCAAGAGCCAATATGAACATCCGCACCGGTGAGCGTGTGCTTCTGGTGCTGGCGGAATTTGAGGCAAAGACCTTTGAGGAATTGTTCCAGGGTGTGTATCGCACCCCCTTGGAAAATTATATCCCCCTGGGCGGTCAGTTCCCGGTGAAGGGTCACAGCCTCAACAGCCAGCTGGTGTCCATCCCCGATTGCCAGGCCATCATCAAGAAGGCTGCCAGTAAGCGTTTGGGCGAAAAGTATGGGGTTTCCTGGCTGCCGGAAGAAGGCGCCAAATATCAGCTGCAGTTTGCCATTATGAATGACAAGGTGACGCTGTATCTGGATACCTCCGGTGCCGGTCTGCACAAGCGTGGCTACCGCGCCCAGGGCAACGATGCCCCCCTGCGGGAAACCTTGGCTGCTGCCATGGTAATGCTGACCAAGTACCGCGGCCGGGATTTCATCTGGGATCCCTTCTGTGGCAGCGGTACCATCCCCATCGAGGCAGCGCTGATCGCCAAGAACCGCGCCCCCGGTCTGCAGCGCCGCTTTGCTGCGGAGCATTTTGCCTGGATGAACGAGGAAATTTGGCGGCAGGCCCGCAGTGAAGCCATGGACAAGGAGTTCAGAGGCGATTACCGCATTTTGGGTTCTGACAACGATCCCAAGTGCATTTCCCTGGCCATGTCCAATGCCCGCAAGGCCGGTGTGGACAAGATCATCGAATTCAAAGACGGCGATGCCACCAAGATGAGCCTGCCCACCGATACGGGCGTGATCATCTGCAATCCCCCCTACGGTCAGCGTATGGGCGAGCAGAAGGATGCCCAGCGGCTGTATGCTGCTCTGGGACGGCATCTGAAATATGCCGACGGCTGGAAGAAGTATATCATCACCTCCGAACCGGAATTTGAGCACTATTTCGGCAAGCGCGCCGATAAAAAGCGCAAACTCTACAACGGCATGATCAAGTGCGACTACTATATGTACACCGAAAATAAGAGAAAGAAATAAACCCCCAGAAAAAGATCGGAGGGAAATATGACTCATTTATTCATCATCAATCCCGCAGCCGGCAGCCGTGACCGGACTGCTGACTACTCTGAAAAAATCCATACCGCCTGCCATGACCGGGGTCTGGATTATGAGATTCGTGTGTCCCAAGCACCGGGTCAGTGCAGCCAGATTGCCCGTGAGGCAGCGGAAAGCGGCAGACAGTACCGCATCTATGCCTGCGGCGGCGATGGCACATTGAATGAAGTGGTGCAGGGTGCAGCCGGGTTTGACAATGTGGCAGTCACCGTGTTCTCCGGCGGCAGCGGCAACGACTTTGTGAAGCTTTTTACCGATCCCAAGGCCTTTTTTGAACTGGAGCGGCTGCTGGATGCCCAGGAGGATACCTTCGATCTCATCGATTGCAACGGGGATATCTCCCTGAATATCTGCTCCGTGGGTCTGGATGCCAGAATCGGCACCGATGTGGCTACTTACAAGCGATTGCCTTTGCTGCACGGCTTTTCTGCCTATGCCGCTTCCACTGTGGTGAATGTGGTCAAGGGTATTGCCGAGCATTATGTAGTGGAAGTTGATGACCAAATCATTGACGGTGATATGACCATGATCTGCGTATGCAACGGCCGCTATTACGGCGGCGGTTTCAACCCCGTGCCGGAGGCAGATCCTGCCGACGGTCTGCTGGATGTGCTGGTGGTCAAGAAAGTGTCCCGCCTGCAGGTGGCAGGAGTGATCGGCAAGTATAAAGAGGGGCGCTATAAGGAACTGCCCCATCTGGTGCAGCATTTCCGCACCAAGCATATCACCATCCATTGTGACAAGGAAACCCCCATCAACTTAGATGGCGAGCTGCGCTTGGGCAAGACGGTGAAGATGACCGTGTCCGACAAGAAACTGCGTTTCTTCTACCCCAAGGGTCTTACTTGGCGCCTGAAGGAAAGAGCCAAGGTTTGATGCGGTAACGCTCAGTTTGTCGGGCTGATCGCCTAATTAGGAATGAGGAATGAGGAGTTAGGAATTGCCAAGAACACACCGGTGTTTGTTTGTTCAAATTCCTAATCTCTAATTCCTAATTCTCCAAGCGATAAACTTCAATTTCGATAAAGGTATGTATGACATGAAAAAGTGCATCATTTTCTGTGCCGGCGGCTTTGAGTCGCTGGCAGCGCCCATTGGGGCAGACGATGTGGTGATCGCCGCCGACGGGGGCGTTGCCCACACCGAAAAACGGAATATTACGCCCCATGTGGTGCTGGGAGATTTCGACTCTTTGCAGTATGTGCCCATGGGCGCAGAGGTGCACCCGGTGGAAAAGGATGACACCGATGCCATGCTGGCCATCAAAAAGGGACTCTCCATGGGCTGCCGGGAATTTGTGATCTACGGCGGTCTGGATGGGGATCGGCTGGAGCATACTGTGGCCAATTTTCAGGCGCTGCAGTACCTTGCCGACCGTGGTGCAAGAGGCACATTGGTGGGCTTGAAGCAGATGGTCACCCTTATTCAAAACGAAACCATCACCTTCCCTGCCTTTTTTCAGGGGTATATTTCCGTGTTCTGCATGGGTGCGCAGGCCACGGGTGTGACCATCAAAGGCTTGCATTACAATGTGGAAAATACCACCCTTACCTGCGGATTTCCCTTGGGTGTCAGCAATCGCTTCGAGGGAAAAGAAGCGTCCGTGGCGGTGGAAAAGGGCAGTTTGCTGCTAATTTGGGAACGGAAAAACGGCCTGCCTTCATAATGGCAACCTGAAAGGGGTGTCTGAGATTATGTTAACCTATGAACTAAAAAAAGCCCCGGGTATCCCGTTGTACGAAGCATTGTACCGGTGCATCCGGGGCGATATTCTTTCCGGCAAACTTCCTGCCGGCACCAAGCTGCCCTCCAAACGGGCGCTGGCGGTGCATCTGGAAGTGAGCAAAATCACGGTGGAAGCGGCCTATAACCAGCTTTCTGCCGAGGGGTACATCCTGCCGGTGGAAAAGGTGGGCTATTTTGTGGAGGCGGTGGAAACCCTGCCTGCCCCCTCCCCTGCGGTTCCGGCGGCAGAGGTGAAACCGGAGGCAGATCTGTTGGATCTGACCACCAATGCCCCTGCCCATTTCCCCTTCTCCGTGTGGAGCCGCCTGCAGCGGCAGGTGCTACTGGATTACGGTCATCAGCTGCTGCAGCCCATGCCCAGCTGCGGCTGCCTTGATCTGCGCCGGGCCATTGCCAAGCATTTGGCAGGTTTCCGGGGCATGCAGGTGGATCCGGAGAATATCATCATCGGTGCCGGCACCGACTTTCTTTATAATCTGCTGCCCCAACTGCTGGGGCAGGATAAAATTTTTGCATTGGAAGAGCCGGGCTATGAAAAGATCCACCGCATCTACAGCGCTGCCGGTGTTCGTGTGCACCGGGCGACCATGGATGGACAGGGTGTGATTCCCGAAGCCTTGGCTGAGGCAAAAGTGCTCCACTTCTCCCCTTCCCACCATTTCCCCACCGGCATCGTCACCCCCATGCTGCGGCGGCAGGCGCTGCTGAAATGGGCATCCTCCGGGGAAAACTGGATCGTGGAAGATGATTACGATTGCGAATTCCGCTTTGATACCCACCCCATGCCCGCCCTTTACGGACAGAGCGACCGGGTGGTGTATATCAACAGCTTTTCCAAATCCTTGGCTCCTTCCATCCGTCTGGGATATATGGTGCTGCCCCCTTCTTTGATGGAAAAATTCCGCAGGGAACTGTTCTTTTACAGCGGCACGGTGTCCGGCTTTGAACAGCATACGCTGGCGCGGTTTTTAAGTCAGGGACATTTTGAAAAGCATATCAACCGCATGCGGAAATTCTATCGCAGCCGCCGCAATCAGCTGCTGCAGATCATCCGCGCTTGCCCCCTGCAGGACAGACTTACCATTGAGGAGGCGGATGCGGGTCTGCATTTCATCGTGAAAGTGGACACGCCCCTTTCTGACGAACAATTGCAGGCATATTGCCTTGGTCTGGGACTGAAGATCCGCACTCTGAGCAGCTATTATCACGGCGCTGCCCCCATGGAGAGCCA
Organism: Oscillospiraceae bacterium; assembly: GCA_017646545.1. Taxonomy (GTDB): domain Bacteria; phylum Bacillota; class Clostridia; order Oscillospirales; family Oscillospiraceae; genus Faecousia. Next base: position 9,891 of record JAGCMI010000119.1, read on the forward strand.
GCACCGCATCGTGGTGAACTATTCCGGTCTGCAGGATGAAGATGTGCACAAGCTGGAAGCCATTTTAAAGGGGTAAGGGTATATCATATAATCTCTAATTTCTAATTCAGCAGGCTATAAACTGCAATTTATCTTATGAAAAAAGTGAAAAAAGTCACAAAAAATATACAAAAACCCCTTGCAAAGTGGAAAAGATAATGCTATAATACCAGTAATCTAGCGTATACTATACGAAAGAGAGGGGTTCAGCCCCTCTCTTTTTTCTAAGACTTTTTACGAAAGAAGGGGATTTTTTGAAGATCACAGATCGTGTTCAGCAGTTGGTTCTGCCCATTGTGGAGGCGCAGGGCTGCAGTTTGTGGGATGTGGAATATGTCCGGGAGGGCGACCAGCGTTTCCTGCGGCTGTACATCGACAAAGACGGTGGTGTGGACATCACCGAATGTGAAGCAATTTCCCGGGCAGCCGATCCCATTCTGGACGAGGCTGATCCCATCCCCGAAAGCTATCACTTTGAAGTCTGCTCCGCCGGCATCGAGCGGGCGCTGAAGCGGCCTTCCGATTTTGAAGAATTCATGGGCAGCTTGATCATGGTCAAGCTCTACCGCCCCAAAAACGGCGTCAAGGAGATCCCCGGCATCCTGCGGGGCTATGAAGACGGCCGTGTGACCG
>JAGCMI010000120.1 GCA_017646545.1 Oscillospiraceae bacterium
AGTTGACCAAAACGATGGTTTCGCCATCCTCCTGGTCGAAGCGAAGCACATTCACTCTCTGATCCAGCTCACCCAGCGCGTGATCGATGTTGGGATCGTCGATGGGAGGACAGGTAAAGGTAGTGCCGTCCTTCATCATATACCGACGGATGTAAGCCACCCGTTCAGGGGCCCAACCGAAGATGTAACCCATCTTGCCGGGCTTGGTATCTGCCAATGCCAGCTGCACACAGTTGACGATCCGCTGACCCAGGAAGGGCGTGTACTGAGAAATCAGCTTGTCATCCTCTTCGTTGCCGGACACATGGATCTGGGGGCCGGTGTGGGTGTGGGTGGCGGACAGGAAAATGGCATCTTGGGAAATGCCGGTGACTTTTTCGATTTCCTCCAACCAGGGCTTGGACAGCTCGGCCTTGATGCTGCAGTTATCCACACTGATGAGGGCGATCTTCTTCTCACCGCATTCCAGCACAATGGTTTTTACCATAATGTCGTCCAGGAAGCCCTGGGCGTACCGGGGAACATAGTAGCCTGCCACGGAGATCCCCAGGGGGGGATTGGCATTGACCGCGGCAAAGCCGACTTTCAAGTTGTTCATACTTCGCCTCCTAAAAGGGCGGAACGCTTCTGATTACCGATCTCGGTTTCAATTAAGTACTTGGTGTGGCGGATCTTCCACTCGATACGAGCCTTGTCGCCCATATATTCCATGGAAGGCTCCCAACCCAGACGGGAATCCACCTCAACCAGAGGAATGGTAGCCTCTGCGTTCTCGATTTCAGCCAGCAGCAGCTTTTCCATACGGTCCAGCACATCCAGAACCTCGTCCTTGGTCTCGGCGCAGGTGAACTGACCTACCAGCTTGTACCACTTCTTGGAAGCAATGCCGGTTTTAATGGTGTTTGCCATATACTGACCCAGGTTGATCAGCTGCAGCAGCTTGTCGTTCTTGTCAGCAATAGCATTCATCTTGGTAAGACCTGCTTCCATCTTGGCAAGCATCTTCTCCAGAGAACGGATCTCTGCGCCTATGCGGATAGGCACGGGAGCGCCACGGTAGCCGGTGACCTCGTGAGGGTACATCTGCAGATAGTTCTGATGGTAGATACGGTTGCCGAAGTGGGCGTAGGGCATACCGGGATTCTTGTAAGGTGCAATAAACACGAAGGGGTAGGAAGGACCGATACGGAATGCGCCGTACTGGTCGTTATCGGTGGGGGTGTAGTGGGTGATGGCATCGCTCCAATCATTCAGAGCATCCTTCATCTGTGCCAGGCATTCTTCGCCAAACTCACTGATCAGCACATCGTCCAAAATCTCATTCATATCCCGATCAGGATCGTTGAAGCACCACTTGGACAGCTTGGAAATGAAGGAGGGATACATACCGTAGTGATGGCTTTCCATAATGCCACTAAGACCCCATTCCCGGTTTGCCATCTTCATACCCTCGTAGCGACGCATCCACTGGAAGGGCGCGGGCACATAGGGGATGGTACCGAAGTCCCAGGTCAGACCGCCGGTGTTAGTCATGGTGTAAAGACGGATATCCCGCTTCTTTGCGGCGATACACTCAGAGGCTACAATGGGAGTGGGACCGGGGTAGTGGATGGAGTAGTCAGCGGTGATGATCTCACGACCCTCCAAATGGACCTTGTTGCCGCACTCGAATCTGTTTACCTGCAGGGTGATACCCTCGGGAATGTTTTCAATCAGCTTGACTCTTGCTTCTTCCGGCTGCTTGTTCCAGTTGTAGGTCCAGAATACAATATCAGCATCGGGATTGTACTTGGTGATGATCTTCTGGATCAGCGCCAGCCATTCGGGGAAGTCCTCGCAGGGATACCAGCCGGAACGGGGCTTGCCCACAGGCAGGCCGTCCTTGTCCACAACACTCTTGGGGTCGGGCGCAACATGGGGGTCGTGGCTGGGGAAGCCAACAGACTCACCAACCAGAATAATACCCTTCAGCTGGGGGCAGGTGGCAAAGAGCCTACCGTAGTTATTTTCGTAATAGCTTTCAGCACCGGGATCGGAGGGATGCTTGCCGCTCTGCAGATAGCTGTAAGCGTACACATCGATACCGTACTTCTTTGCCCGGTGGATCAGCTCATTGAAATCTAAGTAACCGTAGGGGGTGATGTTTACATCCTTGACGAACACCAAAATGGCATCACGACCCTCGTGGGCGATGGCCTGCAGATGCTCGTCAGGATACTCGTCCAGACCGTAGCCGGAGTGAACCATAGTGGGCGCAAACATAGGCTTTCTGTAAACGGTTTCCTTGGTAATGAAGGGAGCCTTCTTCAGGGTCATCATCTCTTCCAGATGGTAAAGACCCTGGGCAGCGCCACGATCATCAAAGCCGGTGATCAAAATATTGTCACAAACATCCATACGGAAGCCCTTGTAGCCGTTGGCCTTGCCCAGATCCACACCGTTGTCGGCAGCCAGCTCCACGGTAATGGTCTGACCGGCAACCTGCGCGCCCTTCTTGGCGATGGCAACGGAGATGCCCATGGTAATCAGCATATAGTCGGCAAAGTCCCGGGCGGCGGTGAAGATCACCTCGTCATCGGGAACGATCACGGTCAGACCGTTTTTCAGCTCCAGCTGATTGTCCCCGGGCTTCAGATTGTAGTTGCGAATGTCTTTTTCGTGAATGGCCAGCATTCTCTTTCGGAAATCATAATTTTTCTCGATTTGCAGCATAGCTTTTCATCCTCCATAATCACAGCGCAGTATTTCTGCGCATACAGTTTCATTATACAACTTTATTTGAATTTCGCAATACTGCAAAAGGCTATTCTGTAAAATATTTCATATAAAATTCCTTATATTCTCTATGTATTGGAATTGCAAAAGGGAAAAATATTTGGTAGAATAGAAAAAACACCAAAAGGGGAACCGCTATGAGACAGACAAAGAAAATTTCCGACTCCCTCACAGAGCAGCAATATCTGATCCGCCCTGCCTATATCAATCACTATGGCCGTCTGTTTGGCGGTCAGCTGCTGAAATGGATCGACGAGCTGGCGGGCATTGTGGCCATCCGCCATTGCGGCAGCACGGTGACCACCGCTGCCATCGATAATCTGCAGTTTCACGCACCGGCCTACACCGGCGATATGATCGTGCTG
>JAGCMI010000121.1 GCA_017646545.1 Oscillospiraceae bacterium
GAGGGGGCATTTCCATCTTCTGGGCCAGACCTTCCATATCGGACACCGGCAGAGAGAAGGCAAAACCTCTGGCCTTCTTGGCCATATCCATGGACTTATAGATGTCATTGAGCACTGCATCACGAATGCTCTTCTCTACCACCATCATCAGAATTTCCTTGTCTGCATGCAGGGTGATGCCGAAGAATGCGGCTGCATCTTCCTTCACCACGCCACGAGCATTGATGATGGTGCCGCCCCGGACACCCTTTTCACGGGCAACTTCCATCACATCTTCGGCATAACCGGAGTTGACGATGGCAAAAATTACTTCATGTTCACTGGTTTTCATATTACCCTTCCCTCCCCATTCGGTTGTCACTCAAGAACCGATATGCGTTGACGCCAATCACGCTGCTCAGCGGCACCGCAAAGGCAATGCCTTTACCTCCGCGGATGGTGGCAAATTTATCTTCCAGACACTGCATGACGGTTTCTGCCAGTTCCTCACGAATCACGCTGATCACCACTACTTTATGGGGTTCCAAGCCCAGAAGCTCCACCAGGTCACTGCGGGCCGTACCCAGACCGCCCAACACCATCTGATAATTCACATCAAACTGGCTGATCACATCCATGTAAAACTCACCCTTGGGGCGGTCCACAACGGTAAACAGGAGCTTGAGTTTCTTAATGGCAGAATCATTGACTGTATTGCTCATTTTCGCTCCTCCTTACATAAAGTTGATGATCTGCTGATCATCGGCATCCAGAATTCGCTTCATGGCCTTGCGCTCGTTGATGCGCTCCGCCATCACGCCACGGAAGCCCAACAGCTGAATGGTGATCAGAGGGGCCATGGCCACCAGCGCCACCACACCGAAGGCATCTGCCATAACTGCGGCTTCGCCCTGCAGAGCCACACACACGCCCGTTGCCAGCGGCAGAATAAAGCCGGAGGTCATAGGACCGCTGGCCACACCACCGGAGTCAAAGGCGATGGCAGTATACACCGGCGGCACAAACAAAGACAGCGCCAGAGAAATAAAGTAGCCGGGAATCACATAATAGACCAAAGAGAAATCAAAGATGATACGGATCATGCTCAAAGCGATGGCGCTGCCTACACCGATGCACAAGCCGGTCATCATGCTCTTCTTGCTAACCAGACCACCGGTAATGGTTTCCACCTGAGCATTGAGCACATGAATGGCAGGCTCTGCCAAAACCACCAGCACACCAATAACCAGGCCAAAGATCACCAGCAGCACCTCATTCATTTCTGCAAGGGCAGTACCCAGCTTGTAGCCAACGGGCATAAAGCCCACATTAACGCCGGTAAGGAAAATCACCAGACCGCAGTATGTAAACACCACACCCACTGCAATACGCAGCAGACGACGCTTGGGCAGTTTCAGGAAGATGATCTGGCAAACAATAAAGCAGGCCACGATCATACCCAGCGCGATGGCAACTTCCTTGGCGGTATGGGCGGCAGTATTCAAAAATGCGCCCAAAATATCACTGCTGACAGCATAATCCGGAACCTGATACTGCATATCGGAAGAAGAGAAAATACCCAGCACCAGCACAGCCAGCATGGGGCCGACAGAGCACAGCGCCACAAGACCGAAGCTGCTTTCCTTGCTTCTGCGGTCACCCAGCACATTTGCAATACCGACGCCCAATGCCATGATGAAAGGCACCGTGATGGGGCCGGTGGTAACACCACCGGAGTCAAAGGACAAAGGCAGCAGATTGCCATTACCGCTGACCACCAGCATCAGTGACAAGGCAAACAGCAGCATATAAAACAGCATCAGAATCTGGGACAAGCTTCTCTTAAAAATGATCTTCAAAACAGAGATCACCAGAAATGCACCAACACCGACGCCAACCGCATAGACAAGCACCGTACCATTCATCACAGCACTGACCTGCTTGGCCAGCACCTGCAGATCCGGCTCGGCAACCGTGATAAGCATACCCATCAGGAAGCACACTGACAAAAGCAAACCAAGCTTTTTCTGGCTGGACAAACCGGAACCCATATGCACACCCATGGGAGTCATTGCCAAGTCCGCGCCCAGGTTAAAAAGACCGATACCCACAATCAGCAGCACCGCGCCGATGGTGAAGGTGATCAATTCCGTGGCTGTAAGGTCAACCAGCGGGGTAAATGCCAGTACATAGACGATGGCAGTCACCGGAAGGGCGGAAATCAGCGCTTCCCAAATCTTACTGCGCAATTCCTTCAAATAACATCACCAAACCTTCTTGTATATCTATACAAATTATTATAGGGCAAATTGTATCTTTAAGCAAGGCATTTTTGGTGAAGTTTCGGTAAATATTTCATGTTTACATAAAAAATCCCCCAAGCCGAAGCTTGGGGGATTTGGTTACCATTTAGGCTATGAGATTACTCGAAGATCTCGGTGACAACACCGGAACCGACGGTAAGGCCGCCTTCACGGATAGCGAAACGCAGGCCCTTCTCGATAGCGATGGGGGTGATCAGCTCGACGTTCATAACGATGTTATCGCCGGGCATGCACATCTCAACGCCCTCGGGCAGGGAGATGATACCGGTCACGTCAGTGGTACGGAAGTAGAACTGGGGACGGTAGTTGTTGAAGAAGGGAGTATGACGGCCGCCTTCTTACTTGGACAGGACGTAAACCTGGCCAGCGAACTTGGTCAGA
>JAGCMI010000122.1 GCA_017646545.1 Oscillospiraceae bacterium
CGAGACCATGATCCGCTTCAACGCTCCCGAGCACAAAATGGTTATCGGCGGCGATGTGGACAACCTGGACGGCCTGAACTACCTGGAAGGCAAAACTCTGGACTTCGTGGATGAGAAGGCATTCCTGGGCACCCTGGCCGCCCATGTGGACGGCGGTTTCCCCGTCATCACGATGGATATGGACGAGCTGAACGATGCCAAGCTGGGCGAAATGTTCTATTTCTTCGAACTGTGCTGCGGCATCTCCGCTTATATGCTGGGTGTCAATCCCTTCAACCAGCCCGGTGTTGAATTCTATAAGCGCAATATGTTCCATCTGCTGGGCAAGCCCGGCTATGAGCAGATTTAATTTTTTCGACTGTTTCTGAAAATAACAGTTGCAAAATTCTTTCTGAACTGGTAGAATATCCACAAGCCATAACGGCATAGCAAAGGAGGAATATCCTATGATTCGTGTTATTTTGGGCCTGAAGGGCTCCGGCAAGACCAAGAAGCTGATTGAATCCATCCACGAGACTCTGACCCACGCCAACGGCGATGTGGTTTGCATCGAGTACGGCAAGAAGCTGACTTATGATGTCAACTACAAGGTTCGTCTGGTCGACTCTCAGGAGTATGCAATCACCAATGCAGCCATGCTGAAGGGTTTCTTGAGCGGCCTGCACGCAGGTAACTTTGATATTACCCATGTGTTCATCGACAATCTGTACAAGACCATCGGCAACGATGTGGCTGCCGCTGAGGAGTTCATCAGCTGGTGCGCTAACTTCGCCGCCGTGAACAATATGAACATCACCGTGACCATCTCCGAGTCTCCCGAGAATTTCTCTGAGGAAGTCAAGAAGTACCTGTAAAAACTTACATACCCCCGCTGCGTAAGCAGCGGGGGTTTTACTTTTCTCAGAATTTTTCTTTGATTTTGCAAAATCCTCTTTCCAGAATTTCATCGCAACCATCGCCCAGAATCTGATGCAGCAGCACCTCTTCCGTGCCGCAGCCATGCTCCACTGCCCAAGCACCGGCATCGCTACCGCAGGCCAGCAAACCGCCCATGGATGCAAAACGGCTGACATTTTCTGCCGCGCTTTCCCAGATTCTCACCACAGCTTCTTCGCAGAATCTGCCCTTCCCGCGCAGATTGGCCACCGTGGACAGCGTCGGTACCCAAACTGTGCCCATTTCTGCCATGGCATGCAATGCATCTTCGTCCAGATATGCGCCATGCTCCACACTGTCCACCCCGGCTTCTGCCGCCGCTTCCACCGTTCGGGCGCCATTGGCATGGGCCATCACAGAAAATCCCTCTTCGTGGGCAATATGAATCAGCTCTTTGATCTGCGCAGGAGGCAATCCCTCCTCCGTCAGCACACCGAAGCGGTCAAAATCCATCAGTCCCGAGATCATGATCTTGATAAAGTCACCGCCCTGCTGCCGAATTTCCTGCACCAAGGCTGCATACCCATACATATTCTCATAGGTCTTTCCGATGAACGCACCGTAATGCCCCTTCTGGCACAGCGGTGATAGCGGTGTGCGGTAAGTAATACCATATTCCCCTGCCAGACTTCCGGCCCGCAGACCTACGCCCCAGCGGTCACCGCCGTCCCGGAGATAGGTGTAACCCTTCTGCCGATAGATTTCCAGCACATTCTTCACATAATCTTCCTGCACCTGCGTTTTGTGCCGTCCGATGCCCGCTTTCCAGTCCACACCGTCGAGCACCATGTGCATATGCACATCATGAGCCATCTTACCGCCCCCTTTTTCCGTATTGTATCACATTCCTATCCAAAATCCAAGAAAAAACCTCCCGTCTTTCGGACGGGAGGTTTTCGCAAATTTTCCATTACATATCCAAAAAGTCCATGTACAGTTTCCCTCTTTGGAAAGATCAATATTTTTTCCGCAGCACCAGATAGGCGCCCCAATAAAGCAACATCAGCAGACATACCGCAAAACCTGCTGCAATGGACAATACTTCCTGTCCCACCACCCGCAAAACGATGGCCGCTACTGCTGTGATGAGAATGAACAGATACCCCGCCCCTGCCCACGCGCTGCTGCGCAGGAAACGATAGCGTTCGTCGTTGGCTTCCACTTCCACCTTTTCCCGATAGGCTTCATCCTTTTGAAAACGGTACATACGCACCAGAGCCAATATGTTTACCACCACCAAGGCTGTGCCCATGCCGCCCCAAAACGCATCGATTATTTCCATACATCCCAGCACCAAAAGTGCCACACCCATCACCCCGCACAAAATGCGGGCAAAAATTCTTTTGCGATTCACAATTCTTCCTCCTCAAAAATAAAAACTTCCTCAATGCGCAAGTCAAAGAATCTGGCAATTTTATGGGCCAGTAAAATGGAAGGATTGTACCGTCCATTCTCCAAAGAGCTGATGGTCTGCCGGGATACGCCCATAGATTTTGCAAGCTCTTCCTGCAGGATGCCCCGGTTCTTTCTGATTTCTTCAATTCTGTTTTTCACAGTATCCCTCCCAAAACGCATTTTGTAAAGCTAACTTTACAAGCAATATAGCACATGCCCTTCATTTTGTCAAGCAGACTTTACATAGACCTTAAAAAATAACGGGGGCAAATGCCCCCGTCTACTCAAATATTCAACATAATCAGCGCCGCGATTACCCCTGCAAAAGCCAGCCACTGCCGCTTTGCCAGCCGCTCTTTGAAGAAGATCACACCGCACATGGTCACCACCAGCATGGTGGAAACGCTGTAGGTGGGGAATACCACCACCCCGGGAATATATGCCAAAGAAGCCAAAATAAATTTAGAGGAGAAGAAATTGGCCACACCGATCAAAGAACCGTAGAGCACTGCCTTCCCGTCCGGACGCTCCTTCTTAAAGATCACAAGACCTGCGCACAGCACAAATGCCACGCTGAAGGACAGGCACAGAAAATGGTTGGACAGAACCTGCGGCCCCAGCGCCTCAAAGATCTTCACCATGGTGTCCGCACCGCCATTGAGCAGCAGCAGAAGGATGAGAGCAATGCCAAACCGGCTGCCCGCAGCGTCCTTTTTCAAGTTGAACACCACAATGGCACCCACAGCCACACAGAAACCGGCAATCTGCAGCCCGGTGGGCATCTCATGGAAGAACAGCATGGACACCACAAAGGGCACCAAAAGTCCCAGCTTCATAAACAGCGAGGAAAGCACAATGCCATTTTTCCGGGTGCTGATTTGCAACAGCACCAAACCGCCCAGCAGAATAAAGCCATTGAGCACCGCAATACCCACGGTGATACCAACACCGTCGGTCTGGGCGGAAAAGAGGGAAAAATCCGCGTACAATGCGCCCAAAATGCCACAAACCAGATAATTGGCCGCCAACATGCTGAAATGACCCTTGACCTTTCCGGTGCTCAGCCGCATCAGAACCGAAATCATGGCGCTGCTAAAAATCGCCAGCAATAAATAACCCATGAGGAAACCCTCCCAAAAAAGATATTCCTATCATAGCACAATCTGCCGCAATTGCAAGAAAAAAGAGCCCCCTTTTGCAGGGGGCTCCGTTTTCTCACAAATACGCATAGCCGGAAGGCAAGGAAAAAATCAAAATCCGCTCCCGGATGTCTTTTCCTTCAAACAGATCATCACATTCAATCTCATCGTAAAAATCCAGTTCGTCCACCGTCATCAGATAAGAAATATACTCCTCCGACGGATAATAAAAGAACAAAAATATTTCTCTGGGATGCTCATAATGGGACTCTATGATTCTTGCCATTACTTTGTGAAGGATTTCTGCCGAAAAGGGGTTGAAAAAATAGCACCGATTGACCTGCGGCGGCACTTCATAGCTTTCCGCCCTCGCCAGCACAAATTCTGCTCTGGCGCCGGAAACCCCACACTTTTGATTTTCCATTGCGCCTTGATAAATGTGTTCGTCGTATTCGATGCCTATGGTCTTTGCGCCCGCCTGCGCAGACAGAAAAAAGTCCACACGGCCCTTTCCGCAGCCATAGTCCAGCACCACATCCTCACTGCCAATCAAACCGCTGTCGACTAAGCGCTCCAACACGCTGTAAGGTGTGGGTTCGTAGGGGTAGCGGTAGGCATCGGCATTGGAATCATCTCTACCCATTGTTTTGATCCGCAAGCGCTCATCCCATGTATGTTCGTTGTCCATCCTGCACCCCCCTTTCAGCACCATTATAACACGCATCCGCGCAAAAAGACAGGGATATTTCTATCCCTGTCGAATACTTTATCTAGCTGCACCGCAAAGCCTTCCCCTTTTGGGAGGGCCTTTGTTTATACTGCCACATCTTGCGGATGATTGTCATGCGTGGCAATCATTTTCTGCCTTCAATATTTTATAAAAATGTACAATGTTCATGTCCTCGTCCATGTCCAATCCATGTGAGCCACAATTTCCGTCAATTTCGTGGCAGCCATGATCCATAGCGAAGCCCATCAATGTATTGTGTTTCATCCAATGGGCCTTGATCAATTCCGAAAACATTCCAAACGCACGCACATTGCTGCGCAATTCACCCAAAGCTTCACAACTCTCCGGGCCATACTTATGCATATAAGTATCATAATTGGCGTTGTATACCGCTATAAAATCATGCTGATCCTTCATAATCAATTGGCATGCCTTGGCATTTACCTCTTCGACGGTATCATAGATGTAATAATCCATATCCCGTTCCAAAAAGATTTTGGACATACTGTCACCCGCAGTGGAAACAAGCGCTACTTTTTTCCCATTTCTAATCAACGCATCAAAAAGTGTATCGATCCGAATGACCGGTTTGACATAGCCTTTGATTCCATGGATTTCAGGTTGTGCCCCGGTATACATCGTTCCAAAGCAGACCGGTGTTACAGACGGCATAACCGTTTGAAAAGGAACTTCCAGATCGGTACGCAGCGTCACTTCCTCAAACATATGCGGATACTTATTATAAATCCACTGCGCAATTGCGTCAGGATTATACATGAAGATCCTGGTCACTTTTTGACCCACAAGAACCTCATCCAGATAACGGCACAATTTTTCGTTGGCGGATTCCGCCTGCTTCGGTGCTTCCACACCCATAGCATAAGATAATGCCCCCGCAAGCGTGGATAGACAGTCTAAATTTCTCATTGTAATACCCCCATCTCTCCGTTTTTTCCTATTGTATCACAAAATATTGCAAAAAGACAGGGACATTTCGCCCCTGTCCAAGATATTTATTGTGCAGCAATGCTATTGACAATCTGATGCATTTCCTGCTCACTGCGTGCATTGTGTGCCTTGTTCAGAACTGCCTGCTTCTGCGCTTCAGTCATAGCGGAGTATGCGTTCATGGCCGTGGGGTTCATGGCCAATGCCATACCGAAGCCAATGGGAACTTTGTAGAAATCCATTCTGTTTTCTCCTTTCTAAGGCACCCTCTGACGAGGGAGGCTTTAACCTGCCGCATCCAGCATATTCTCAACAAAAATGCCATACCCTCTGGTCGGATCGTTCACGAGGACATGGGTCACTGCGCCCACCAATTTGCCGTCTTGAATGATGGGGCTGCCGCTCATACCCTGCACAATGCCCCCCGTGGCTTCCAAAAGGGCGGGGTCGGTGACCTTCAGCATCAGATTTCGCCCATTGGAGCCGCTGTTTGGATAGATCTTCAAAATTTCCACAGAATAGTCACGGGGCACCGTCCCCTCCACCGTGGAACGGATCACCGCAGGCCCTACGCAAACTTCATCCGCTTCTGCTACTTCCATCGCATCTCCCTGCCAAAGTCCTTCTGCTGTACCAAACACACCCTGGGCAGTATTTTTAGAAAGGGCCGCCAGCAGATCGGATGCCGCCACCGCCCCTTGCAGCTGGCCCGGTTTGCCGCTCTGTCCCCGGATCACCCCCACCACGCTGGCGCGGTAAGCCTTGCCGGACACCATTTTCACAAGTCCCCCTTGTCCGTCGCTCACCCCATGTCCCAAGGTGCCAAACATGCCGCTTTCCGGGTCATACCAGGTAACTGTGCCGATTCCGGTGACCCCTTGCTTCAAAAAGATGCCCAGTTTAGGACCTTCTGCCGTAATAGCCGGTGCGATTTTTACCAGCTGTTCCTTCCCCTGCCGCCTGATTTTCATTTGAATCGAGCCATTGGAGCATCCCAGCGCCCGAACCACATCCTCTGCGCAGCGGATGGTCTTTCCATCGATATCCACGATTCTGTCCCCCACCTGCAAGCCTGCCTGCCGGGCGCAGCTGCCCGCATCCACCGCCGCCACCGTTACGGTATGATCTGCCAGTTCCAATCCAATCACCTGCCCCACAGGGATCAAATATTCCGCTGCCCATCCGGGCACAACTAACATACTCAAACAAAGCAGCATCGCAATTATGCCGCTTGCTAATTTTTTCATGTTCCTTTGCTCCCTCCTTTTCTTTCTGCCTCTTTAATATGCCATAGAAAAAGAGAATGTAACCGCTGAAAAAGACGAAAAATTTGTAAGAATTTTCTTTCTGTACTTGCTTTCTTTTATGTCTATAAGGTATAATCACCACAAATACTTTGGAGGAAAATTTTATGACAAATTACGCATCTTTGTGCGCACAGTTAGCCGCCTTGACCGACGGCGTCCCCTACGAAACCGCCAACCTTGCAAATGCCTCCGCCCTGCTGTGGCAGGAACTAAAGGATATCAACTGGGCAGGCTTTTATAAAATGGCAGACGGCCAACTGGTGCTGGGACCCTTCCAGGGCAAACCCGCCTGCATTCTCATCCCCGTTGGTCGCGGTGTGTGCGGCACTGCCGTGGCAGAAAACCGTACCCAGTTGGTGGCGGATGTGCACGCGTTCCCCGGCCATATCGCCTGCGATTGCGCCAGCAATTCCGAGATCGTGGTGCCCATTCATGTAAATGGTAAGGTTTGGGGTGTGCTGGACATCGACAGCCCCCTCTTTGGCCGCTTCACCGAGGCAGATCGGGAAGGTTTGGAGAATTTTGTAGCCATTTTGGAGAAAATACTATAAAAAATGAGGGCGCAGAGGCTGCGCCCTCTCCATTATTCTATCTACCCATTGACAAAGTAGGTAATTCATGATATATTACCTACACAATAACTAGGTAAATCCTGACGGAGGAATCAACTATGCATGTTTATGCCGATAATGCCGCAACAACTGCCATGAGTCAGGCGGCCATTGATGCCATGATCCCCTGCTTCCGGGATGTTTACGGCAACCCCTCCAGCCTCCATTCCATGGGCCAGCAGGCCAAGGAAGTGCTGGAAGATTGCCGTGCCAGAGTCGCCGCCTGCATCGGCTGCGAACCCCGGGAAATCTATTTCACCTCCGGCGGCAGCGAGGCCGACAATCAGGCCATCCTCTCCGCCGCCCGCAACGGTGCCCGTAAGGGTAAGAAGCACATCATCTCCACCGCCTTTGAGCATCATGCCGTGCTGCATGTGCTGCAGAAGTTGGAGCGTGAGGGCTACGAAGTCACCTATCTGGATGTAACCAACAACCACAACATCACCGCCCAGCAGGTGAAAGATGCCATCCGGGAAGACACTTGCCTTGTCACCGTGATGTATGCCAACAACGAAATCGGCTCCGTTTTGCCTATTTCTGAAATTGGCGCCATCTGTAAGGAAGCGGGCGTCCCCTTCCACACCGATGCTGTTCAGGCCGTTGGCCATCTGAGCATCCATGTAAAAGAGCAGAACATCGATATGCTGAGCCTTTCGGCACACAAGTTCCACGGCCCCAAGGGCGTGGGCGCGCTGTACTGCCGCAGAGGTCTGATGCTGCATAATCTGATCGACGGCGGTGCCCAGGAGCGCGGCAAGCGTGCCGGCACCGAAAACTTGGCTGCCATCTGCGGTATGACTGCCGCTTTGGAGCACGCTATCGCCCATCTGGAAGAGAATACCGCCAAGGTGTCCTATCTGCGGGATAAGCTGATTGCCGGTCTTTCCCAGATCCCCCACAGCGCC
>JAGCMI010000123.1 GCA_017646545.1 Oscillospiraceae bacterium
ATCAACCAGCTGCGTATGAAGATCGGTGTGATGTACGGCAATCCCGAAACCACCACCGGTGGTAATGCGCTGAAGTTCTATTCCTCCGTCCGTCTGGATGTGAGAAGAGTGGAGTCCATTAAAGAAGGCGGCAATGTCATCGGCAATAAGACCCGTGTTAAGGTTGTCAAGAATAAAGTTGCGCCTCCTTTCCGCGAAGCGATCTTTGATATCTATTATGGTCAGGGTATCAGCAAGTGGGGCGAACTGGTTGACCTCGCTGTTGAAATGGACATTGTTCAGAAGTCCGGTTCCTGGTTCTCCATGGGCGATGAGCGCATTGGTCAGGGCAAGGAGAGTGTGAAGAATTACCTCATGTCCAATCCCGAAATTGCGGAAGAAGTGGAAGCAAAGGTTCGTGCAAATCTGCTGAAGGCTTCTGCTCCCAAGGCACCTGCTAAGGTGGCCGAGCGTGGCGTTATGGTCAGCGCTGACGATTTCGACGATGAGGATTGAGTCCGTAAAGGCAAAGCCCGACCGGTCCGGCCGCTTCTGGGTCAAACTGGAAGATGGCACCCAATTGGCGCTGTATCGCCAAACGGTGGAGGACTTTGCGCTATATCCCGGCAGGGAACTAAGCGATCAGCAGTTGCAGCAGTTGCGCGAAGCTGCCGGTGCCATGTCTGCCAAAATGCGTGCAGTGCGAATTGTAGCGGCATCTTCCGTATCAAAGCAGGACTTGCAGCATCGTTTGGTTCAAAAAGGGGAGAACCCGGAGGATGCTGCGGAAGCGGTTGCCTGGATGGAGGAAATGAACCTGGTTGATGACGGGGAAACTGCCCGGCAGGTGGTTACCCGCTGCATCGCCAAAGGTTATGGTCTCCAGCGAGCCAAACAGGCGCTTTACGAAAAACGAATCCCCAAGCAGCATTGGGAAGCTGCCCTGGCAGACTATCCCCGTCAGAACGAATATATAATACGCTTTCTTAAAAGCAAAATCACCGATCCTTCCGATGATAAGCAGGTGAAGAAAGCGGTGGATGCCCTCCTTCGTCGTGGGCATAGTTATTCTGAGGTCCGCAGTGCTTTATATCAGATTTCTGCGGACTTCGATGATTTCCCGGAGGAATAATATGGCAAATATTGGTTTTATTTCCCTTGGTTGTGCAAAGAATCAAGTGGACTGTGAGCGTATGATGTATCGTGTGCAGGAAGCTGGTCATACGGTAAAGGCAGATATCGTAGGATCCGATGTGGTTGTAATTAATACCTGCGGCTTTATTGATTCTGCCAAAGCCGAGGCAATCGACTTCATCCTGCAGACAGCCGCCTTGAAGGCAGAAGGTCTTGTTGGCAAAATTCTGGTCACCGGCTGCCTTTCTCAGCGCTACCAGAATGAGATTATGGCAGAAATGCCCGAGGTGGATGGTATTTTGGGTACCGGCAGCTATACCGAGGTGGTGCTCGCCATTGAGCGTCTGCTGGAAGGACAGAGCGTAGCTGATTTCGGCTCCATCGATGCCCCTGAGCAGGAAACCGGTCGAATTCTCACTACCCCCGAGCACTATGCCTACTTGAAAATTGCAGAAGGTTGCGATAACCGCTGCAGCTACTGCATTATTCCTTATCTGCGCGGTAAGTTCCGTTCCCGTCAGATGGATGATGTGCTCTACGAGGCCCGTGTGCTGGCGGCCTCCGGTGTGAAGGAAATCATTGTTGTGGCGCAGGATACCAGCCGCTACGGCACCGATCTTCCCGGTCATAAGCGCCTGCTGCCGGAATTGCTGCGGCAGCTGTGTTCCATTGAAGATTTCCGCTGGGTGCGCCTGCACTATTTGTATCCCGATGAAATTGACGATGAGCTCATCGATACCATTGCATCCGAGCCCAAAATCGTCAAATATCTGGACATTCCCATCCAGCATTGCAACAGCAAGATCCTGAATTTGATGAACCGCCGTGGAGATGGTGTGTATCTTCGTCAGCTCTTTGCCAAGCTTCGTGCCCGCATCCCCGAGCTGGTGCTGCGTACCAGTGTGATCACCGGCCTGCCCGGAGAAGGGGAAGAGGAGTTTGCGGAACTGTGCAGCTTCCTGCGAGAGATGAAGTTGGAGCGTGTTGGCGCATTCCCGTTCTCTCCTGAGGAGGGAACCCCTGCCGCGCAGATGGAATTTGTGGACAATGAAATTGCCCAGCAGCGGGCCCAGATGGTGGAAACCATTCAGTCTGCCATTATGGACGATTATAATGCGGCTATTATTGGTCGCACCCTGGATGTGCTGGTGGATGGCTATGATGAGGAGTACGAGCAGTATTTTGGCCGTACTTATGCCGATTCCCCGGAGATTGACGGTCGTGTGTGGATCGCAACCCAAGAGGATATTTCCGAGGGTGATTTTGTTCAGGTTTGTATTGACGGTTTGATCGATGGTGATCTTACCGGCTATATCGTGGAGGAGTAAGTATGACTCTGGCAACCAGGATCACACTGATTCGTGTGGCGTTTATTCCTGCCTACTTGATCTTGATGTACCTTAGTGCAGGTCAGTCCAATATCTGGATGTGGCTGGGTCTGGCGGTGTTTATTCTTGCCAGCATAACGGACTACATCGATGGCCATATCGCCCGTAAGTGTAATCAGGTTAGTGATTTCGGTAAGTTTCTCGATCCGCTGGCAGATAAACTGTTGACGCTGGCTGCAATGTGTATGTTCTGCCAGTGGGGAGCATTTCCGGGTTGGGCGCTGATGATTGTACTCACCCGTGAGTTTGCGGTTTCCGGTCTTCGTATGGTGGCTGGTCCTAAGGGCAAGGTCATTGCTGCCGGAAAATCCGGCAAAGTCAAAACCGCTTCCACCATGGTGGGACTGTGCCTGTGGATGGCGCTGCCTGCGATGCCCGTCATTGGCTGGATCGTGACAGCGGTTATTGTTCTGACTACTGTCTACTCCGGTGTGGAGTATTTTATTCAAAACTGGAAACTCTTGTGGGATTAAAGAATATTACCATTACGAACCGGTCCCCAGACTGGTATGGTAATCCCCACAAATAAGAAAAGTGCGCTGCTTGTGC
>JAGCMI010000124.1 GCA_017646545.1 Oscillospiraceae bacterium
CTGCTGACGTTCTGGCAATCGGCGACGAGATCACCGTATTCGTCAAGAGCTTCGACGCAGAGAAGAAGAAGATCTCTCTGGGCTACAAGACCGCTGAGATGAACCCCTGGAACCAGTTCATGACCAAGTACCAGATCGGTGATGTGGTCGATGCCAAGATCGTCAAGCTGATGACCTTCGGCGCCTTCGCTGAGATCCTGCCCGGCGTTGATGGCCTGATCCACATCTCCCAGATCGCCAACAAGCGCATCGGCAAGCCCGAGGATGTTCTGGCTGAGGGTCAGGATGTTCAGGTCAAGATCACCGATGTTGACGCAGAGAACAAGCGTATCTCTCTGTCCATCCGTGCTCTGCTGGCTCCCGCTGCTGAAGAGGCTGCTGAGGAAGAGACCGCTGAGTAATTTGTAAAAGCAATACCGGGGCTGCTTGACAGTCCCGGTATTTTTCTAAATTTACAAAAGGAGAGAAGACCATGGTCAAACATATTGTGGTATACAAGCTGAAAGAGGGCGTCAATAAGGAAGAAGCGGTGAAGATCATCGCATCCGTCTTGGAACCCCTGGTGGGCCAGATCCCCGGCCTCCTGCACATGGAGATCCGCCAGTGCTTCGGTGGCAGCGATTATGCCCTGTATTCCAAGTTTGAAAGCCGTCAGGCACTGGAAAATTATGCTGTCCATCCTCTGCACTTGGAAGCTAAGACTCACTTCCATCATTTCATCGAAAAGCGCACCGCAGCAGACTATGAGTTGTAAAAAACAGCACCAAGCCATTTGGCTTGGTGCTATTTTTATTATTTTGCAGACAGATCCACACTTCTGCGGATCAGAGATTGGGCGGGCACTTGCTGCGGCAGCTGCATGGTGAACTTCATCTGGGGCGTTCTGGGCTCTTCCAGAGCATTGCCCTCCATGTCACACAGACCAGCTGCGGTGATGGGGAAGGGGCGGGTGTTGGGACCCACAACCTCCAGTTCGTCACCCAGTTTAAATTTGTTGTTCAAGCTGCATACGGCAACGCCGTTTTCGTCGCAGCTTTCCACCTTGGCCACGATTTGCCACTGGCGAATGTAGCGGGAATTTTCCACATACTGTCCCGGATGTCCGTAGTAGAATCCGGTGGAGTAAACCCGGTGGGAAATGTGCTCCACTTCGTCCCGCCAAACCGGATCAATCTCACGACCGGCATACACATCGTCCAAGCAGTGGCGGTATGCACCGGTGACAATGGCGGCATAGTAGGCACTCTTTGCGCGACCTTCGATTTTGATGCAGTCAATACCTGCGTCATATAGATCCTTCAAATGATCGATGGTGCACATATCCCGGGAATTTAAGATGTAAGTACCTTTTTCATCCTCAAATACGGGGAAATATTCTCCCGGACGCTTTTCCTCCATCAGCGCATACTGATACCGGCAAGGCTGGGCACATTCGCCCCGGTTGGAGTCACGACCGGTCATATAATTGCTCAGCAAGCACCGACCGGAGTAGCTGACGCACATAGCGCCGTGACCAAACGTTTCAATCTCCAATTCCTTGGGGGTATTTTCACAGATGGTGCGGATTTCCGGCAAACTCAATTCTCTTGCCAGCACCACACGCTTTGCGCCCAAGTCATACCATGCCTTGGCACATTCATAATTGGCAATGGATTGCTGGGTAGAAATATGCCGCTCACAATGGGGGGCATACTTTCCGGCCAGGGTAAAGGCACCCAGATCCGCCAAAATCAGCGCATCCACACCGGCAGCATCCAGTTGCTCCAGATATGCAGGCAGATTTTTGACTTCGTCGTTGCGGGGCATGATGTTCACCGTTACATGCGCTTTTACCCCGTGGTCATGGGCGAACTTTACCGCCTGGGGTAACTCCTCCGGTGTAAAATTGCCGGCAAAAGCCCGCATACCAAAATCCGTACCGGCCAGATAAACAGCATCTGCGCCATACAGCACAGCCATTTTCAGTTTTTCCATATCCCCGGCAGGGCTGAGCAGTTCTATCTTTCTCATTCTATACTCCTTATATTAAGAGGGAAGGGGTTGCGCCAAGATGTTTTTCCGTACATTGCCGGAAGAAAGCACCTTTGCCAGCGCATGATAATCGTATCGGGTGCTCAGTTCATAAGTTCCCGGACGGAACCTATTGGCGGCACCGGTGAAATTGGCATAAAGCCGAAACAGCCAGGGATAGGAAACAAGTCCCTCCTCAGCCAAAATGTCTGAAATCTCTTTGATGGTATCCGTTTCTGCGATGCTGACCTGCACGGTTACATCACCCCGTCCAAAGGCCAAAACATCAGCTACCAACAACCATAATAAATTCCCCAATACCATACCCACAAAGAATATGGTACTCAGCCATACAATGGCGGGGACAAGGGAGGAAACGCCGGATGCACCAGTTCTCTTTTTCTTCGTTTCTAACGATTCCCGTGGAAAAGATTCCTGCTGATTTTCAGCGTTTTCGTCCATGAAAGACCCTCCTGTTATCGAATGACGATCTGTTCCTTGACCTGCTGCGCCACTTCTTCACCCTTAAGCGCACGGATCAGTTCCAATGCAAAGGGGATCGCGCAGCCGGCGGAAGTTCCGGTGATCACCTTGTCATGGCGAACGCAAGCGTCGCTGGTGATTTGGGCCATGCCCATCTGCTCCTCGCAGCCGGGGTAGCAAACAGCGCGAATGTGGTCCGTAATATGCTCCTGCGCCAAAATTGTGGGGGCAGCGCAGATGGCTGCGATCCATTTGTCATTTTTACGGGCATAATCAAGAGCAGCCATTGCCTTGGGGCAATTTTTGATGGATGCTACACCGCCCAAACCGCCGGGCAGAACGATCATCTCCATCTTAGCCAGATCCAGCTGATCAATGGTGATATCGGCTTGAATGCCGATGTTGTGTCCACCAAATACAGTTTGCCCGTTTAAGCCCACGGTTATTACACCGATTCCGGCCCGGCGAAGCAGATCAATGGGGGTAATGGCTTCCATTTCCTCGAAGCCGGTGCCCAGTAGTACATAAACCATATTTATTCCTCCAAGCACTTGGTAATGAGTCCGTAAATTTCCTCGTGAATATCTTCGATGGAGCGCATCTGCCCATCTTTCACGCAGTTGATTATAGACCAGCCGTAATACGCGGCAGCAGTGCGGCCGGTTTTGCGGCAGGTTGCCAGATAGGCAAGATCCTTTTCGTGAATGTCTGCGCTGGTGTTGGTGGCAGCTTCACGGGAGCGCATCATTTTCTCGGTGAAATCCGTGGGTACATCCAGATAAATCACCATGTCAGGGCGGGGGAGTCCCAGCTTGTCATATTCAAATTCGTACAGCCACTTGAGGAACTCTGCCTGCTTTTCCTCCGGTTCCTTAGAGGCCTGATGCACGGCATTGGAGGTGGTGTAACGGTCGGAGAAAATGAGACCACCATCTTCATACCACTGTCCCCAATCCTGCTTATAAGAGGCATAGCGGTCCACCGCATAGAATGCAGAAGCGGCATAGGCATTGACATCGGAGGGATTAGAGCCAAAAGCGCCGCCTAAGTACATGCGAATCAGCGCAGAACTTTCCTCGCTGTAACGGGGAAAAACAAGGCGGCGGAAAGGCTTATTTTCCTTTTCCAGACGCTCTGCCATTAACTTAAATTGCGTGGATTTTCCGGAACCGTCCGTTCCTTCAATGACAATCAGCTTACCCATATCTATATCTGCCTCCCGGGAGATCATACTTTGATACCCTATCATACCACACAAATTCGGGTTTGTCCACCGACAGCCCGTGTTTTTTCTGCGTGTCAATATGACGGTGCGTTGCTTTTTCTGGCAGAATGTGATACCATGGCAAAAAGGGGGGATACCATGTACCAGATTTTGCAAAGTATTTTGTCAGATCAAAAAGGCGGCGCCATATTTTCCTGCTTTGGCCCATGGCATTTTCTGTATATGGCACTTATTTTTGGTGCAATCGTATTGTCAGTGCACCTGCTGAAAGACCGCAGTAGAGCAGCCAAAGAAAAAGCCATTTACATATCCCTTCGTGTGGCATTTGGTTTGTATATCCTGGATTTCTTCTTGATGCCCTTTGCCTATGGTGCCATTGATCTGGAAAAGCTGCCGTTTCATATGTGTACCGCCATGTGCGTCCTTTGTTTTATCAGCCGCAACCATCCATTTTTGGGGAAGTTCAAAACTTCCTTCGCCATTCTTGGACTGGTGTCCAATCTCATCTATGTGGTCTATCCTGCGGGCGTTGGTTGGCATCAGATTCATCCGCTGTCCTACCGCACGATTCAAACCCTTTTGTTCCACGGCACCATGACAGCTTACGGTGTCTTTGTGCTCGCCTTTGGCCAAGCGCCCCTTCGCTTCAAGGATTGCTGGAAGGAATTGCCCATCATTCTGGGCATGACCCTTTGGGCGCTGCTGGGCAATACCCTTTATAATGGCCAAGTGGGGGAGTATGACCATTTTTTCAACTGGTTCTTTGTGGTCAGAGATCCTTTCTACCTGCTTCCGCCTGAGATTGCGCCCTATATCATGCCCTTTGTGATGATCATCGTGATTTTTGCAGCAGATGTTCTGGTGTATGCTGGTTACCATGTATTTAAGAAGTTCAATATCCAACACTAATCATGGAAGGCAGGGCAAACCCTGCCTTCTTTTGCACTTTACGCCCGTGGAGTAAATGCATTCCTTATTGCAAATTTTCGCTTCCAATGGTAGAATAAATTATAAAACCTATAGACACAAAAAAAGGACGAATTTCCATGAACGAAACCTTAACTTTTGCCCAGCTGGGACTTTCTGATGCCATGCTGAAAGCCTTGGAGAAAAAGGGCTATGGCTGGCCCACCACCATTCAGGCGGAGGCCATCCCTCATTTTATGCAATGGAAGGATGTCATTGCCAAGGCACCCACCGGCACCGGCAAGACCTTTGCCTTTGGTATTCCCATGATCGAACATATCGACCCCACCAATGATGGTGTGCAGGGTCTTATTTTGGCGCCCACCCGGGAACTGGCCATCCAAATCGGTGACGAACTGCGTGGCCTGCTGACCTATTTTGAAGGCATCCGGGTGGCAGTGCTCTATGGCGGTGCCGGCATCGGCGCCCAGATCAAACAGCTGGAGAAGAAGCCCCAAATCGTGGTGGCCACCCCCGGCCGTCTGATGGATCACTATAACCGCCATACCATCCGTCTGGACAAGATCCACACC
>JAGCMI010000125.1 GCA_017646545.1 Oscillospiraceae bacterium
CCGGGACGGCCGGTGCCAAACAGCCAGGTCAGATAGCCGATGGTCGCAGAAATCAGCGCGATGCGAACCAGAGTAGGCCACAGAGCTTCTTTGCTACCACGCAGCACATTGGTACGCTTATACTGGCGAATCTGGGAGTAAGCGAAGAATGCGATGGCGAAAATACCCAGCAGAAGGGTGGAGTTGTTCATACCGGTAAAGGCGGGACCCCACTCAGGCAGATGACCGGCACCAAACCACTTCAGTTCCGTGGGAGCGGGAACAGAGATAGAGCGGGAGATCCAGATGACGGCACCGCGGAAAACCATCTGGCTGCCCAGAGTGGTAATGAAGCCGGGGATGCCCATTTTTGCCACCCAGAAGCCGTTCCATGCGCCAACCAGAGCGCCGACACCCAGGGCCAGCAGCACGGCTGCCCACCAGGGTAAATTCCAGGTCTGGAATGCAATTGCCATGACCATGCCGCAGAAACCGGCAACGCTGCCGACAGACAGGTCGATGTGGCCGATGACGATGACCATCAGCATGCCAATTGCCAGGATCAGCACGTAGGCATTACCGGACAGCAGGTTCTGGAAATTGGAGGGGGTTACCATTTTGCCGCCGGAGGCAATGTTGAAGAAAATAACCAGGGCAACCAGAGCAAGGATCATAGTGTATTTGCTCAGGTTTTCACCCAAAACTTTTTTAATCTGTTTCATAAGTAGATTCCATCCTTCCCTTCTTTATTTATCGTCGGAAGTGGTTGTCATCAACCTCATCAGCTTTTCCTGATTGGCTTCCTTACTGGCGATCTCACCGGTGATCGCGCCTTCGCAGATGGTGTAGATTCGGTCGGACATGCCCAGCAGCTCCGGCAGTTCGGAGGATACCAGAATCACTGCCTTGCCCTGATCTGCCATTCGGTGAATCAGACGGTAGATCTCGTACTTGGCACCCACATCGATGCCACGGGTAGGTTCGTCCAGAATCAGAACCTCGGGTTCCGTAAACAGCCACTTGCCCAGAACCACTTTCTGCTGGTTGCCGCCGGAAAGGGTGGTCACACCTGCATCCACGGAGCTGGTCTTGATCAGCAGGTCTGTTCTGGCCTTTTCCGCAGCCTGCAGTTCCTTGTCGGAATCCAGCAGTTTACCGGTGAGAATGGCTTTCAGGTTAGCAGATACGATGGTGGTACGGATGCTATCCAGCAGGTTCAGGCCTAAGTTCTTGCGGTCTTCCGGAACGTAGGCGATGCCGGATTTGATGGCAGCGGAGACGGAGGAAAGGTTCAGTTCCTGTCCTCTCAGCTTCACCTTGCCTCCCTTGAAGAGGCCATAGTTGTGTCCGAAGATGGAACGCATCAGTTCGGTACGTCCTGCGCCCATCAGACCGGCAAAACCAACAACCTCACCGGCACGGACATGGAAACAGGAGTTCTTGCAGACCATTCTGCCGGGAACGTTGGGGTCCTCCACACACCAGTCGGATACTTCAAAAATGATCTCTCCAGGGTGGGACTCATGGGGAGGATAGCGGTTTTCAATGGCACGACCGACCATGGAGCTGATGATACGATCCTCATCTACCTTGCCCGCTTCTACCGGATAAGTCTCAACGGTGCGTCCGTCACGGATAACGGTAACGGCATCAGAAATCGCTGCAATTTCATTCAGCTTGTGGGAGATCATGATGCAGGTAATGTCCTTGCGCTTCAGTTCCCGCATCAATTCCAGAAGGTTGGCGGAATCGTCCTCGTTCAGTGCGGAGGTAGGTTCGTCCAGGATCAGCAGTTTGACGTTCTTGGACAGTGCCTTCGCAATTTCAACCAGCTGCTGCTGGCCTACACCCAGATTCTTGATCAGCGTGTTGGGGTTCAGATTTAAGCCAACACGTTCCAGCAATTCCATCGTTCTCACGCGGGCTTCATCCCAGTCGATGAGTCCATGCTTAACGATCTCATTGCCCATGAAAATATTCTCGGTAATGGAAAGCTCGGGAATCATAGTCAGTTCCTGGTGGATAATGACGATTCCCGCATTTTCCGATTCCTTGATGTTCTTGAACTTGGCTTCTTCGCCATTGTAAATAATCTGGCCTTCATAAGAGCCATAGGGGTAGACACCTGACAGTACTTTCATCAGGGTGGATTTTCCTGCGCCGTTTTCACCGCAGATAGAATGAATCTCACCCTTCCGTACTTCCAGGGTTACACCATCCAGCGCTCGCACACCTGGAAATACCTTGGTAATTTCCCGCATTTGGAGAATAATAGAATCTTCCATATGCAACCTCCTTTGAATAACACGTTCATCGCACTTTCTTCAGATTTCTGTTTCCACCAGGCGCTTTCAGACGCAGGCTGTTCAGTGCAATGTAAACACCTTCCTGGTCGTTGGAAGCCGTCACATAATCAGCTGCTTCCTTTACCGATTTGGGAGAGTTGCCCATGGCAACACCCAGCCCGCAATATTGCAGCATATCGACATCCACATCGCTGTCACCGAAGGCTACTGCCTGCTTCGCATTCAAGCCGTAATGGTTAAGCAGTACTTGCGTTGCACTGCATTTGGTACTTTCCGGAGAAAGAATCTCCAGGTATTCGGGTTTGGACCGAAGTGCCATCAAATCCGGGAAATGCTTGGGAACCTCATGCTGTAGAGCCCGGATCTTCATTGCATCACCCATACACAGCAGCTTGTGGACATGGGTCGCAGAACCCGCAACCATTTCCATTGAGCCTTTCAGCGGTGTACTCTGCGTAATTTCTGCCTCCCGCAGGATCATGGGATGCTGGGGATCTTCTACCATCCATACATTATACAGATAGGCGTTTA
>JAGCMI010000126.1 GCA_017646545.1 Oscillospiraceae bacterium
ATTGCAGGGCAAGCCGAAAGATAAGGCTGCCATCAACAAGCTTTTGGAGGATGTAGACCTGCAAGGCTATGCAAAGCGCAAGCCAAACACGTTGTCCGGCGGTCAAAAGCAGCGTATTGCCATTGCCGGCATTATCGCCATGGAACCCAAGTGCATCGTCCTGGACGAGCCTACCGCCATGCTGGATCCCCGTGGCCGCCGTGAGGTCATGGAAACGGTTCGCCAGCTGAATCGTGATAAGGGCATTACCGTGGTGCTGATTACCCACCATATGGATGAAGCTGCCCAGGCAGAGCGTGTCATTGTGCTGCATAAGGGTAGCGTTGCTGCCGATGGCAGCCCCAGGGAAGTATTCTCCCAAGTGGAACTGCTGCATAACATCGGTCTTGCCGCACCGGATACGGTGGAGCTTTGCTATGCGCTGAATAAAGAGGGCTTCCGCTTGCCGCTGGATGCTCTGGATATAGAAAACTGTGCGCAGACACTTTATAACGAGATAAAGGTTTGACGCCCCCAGGAGGAATCGCTGTGGAACCTATTTTGCAGGTCCAGAATTTGACCCATACTTACAGTGCCGGTACGCCCTTTGAGCATACGGCCCTGGAAAATATCAATTTCTCCGTCAACCGCGGAGAGTTTATCGGCATTATCGGCCATACCGGTTCCGGTAAGTCTACTTTGATGCAGCACCTGAACGGTCTGCTCAAGCCCTCTTCCGGACAAATCTTGCTGGATGGTAAGGATATTTGGTCTGATAAAAAGCTGACCCGGCAGGCCCGCTTCCGTGTGGGTCTGGTGTTCCAATACCCGGAGTATCAGCTCTTTGAAGAAACTGTATATAAGGATATTGCTTTCGGTCCCAAGAACATGGGCCTTGATAAAGCGGAGATTGACCGCCGTGTCCGCCAGTCTGCAGAATTTGTGGGCTTGACAGAGCAGCAACTGCAATCTTCTCCCTTTGATCTGTCCGGCGGTCAGAAGCGCCGTGTGGCCATTGCAGGCGTGATTGCCATGGAACCGGAAGTTTTGATTCTGGACGAGCCTACTGCCGGACTTGACCCGGTGGGTAGGGAAGAGATCCTTTCCAATATCCAGCGCTACCGCCAGGCAAAGAATGCCACCATTATGATGGTCAGTCATTCCATGAATGATGTTGCCCGTTTAACAGATCGTCTGCTTGTGCTCAATGGCTCCCATATTGCTATGAATGGTACCCCCGATGAAGTGTTCTGCCATGCGGAGGAACTGGAGCAGATGGGCTTGGATATTCCTGAGATCACCCGTGTTTTCCTGCGCCTTCGCGCCATGGGCTTGCCAGTGGAGCCGGTGTACACCATGGAGCAGGGGGTTGCTGCGCTGAAAAAGCTGAAGGAGGGGAAGTAATATGCTCAAAGACATTACCCTCGGCCAGTATTTCCCCGGTAATTCCGTTGTCCATCGCCTGGATCCCAGAACAAAGCTGGTGATGCTGGTGGTGTATATTGTGGCGCTGTTTGTGGCGGTCAACTGGATCTCCTACGGTGTGATGTTTGCATTTTTGGCCACTTGTATCGCCATTTCCAAGATCCCCGTTAAGAGCATTGTTCGTGGCATGAAACCGCTGATGTTTATCTTGCTGTTTACTGCCGTGCTGAATATTTTCTTCACGGAAGGTGAAACCGTTCTGGTTTCTTTCTGGGCAGTGGAAATTACGCTGGAAGGTTTGATTCGTGCTTTCTTTATGATGATCCGTATTTTGATGCTGATCACCGGTACCTTCCTGCTGACTTATACCACTTCTCCCATCGCCTTGACCGATGGCTTGGAAGCTCTGCTGAACCCCTTGAAGAAGATCAAGCTGCCGGTGCATGAACTGAGCATGATGACGTGCATCGCGCTGCGTTTCATTCCTACCCTGATTGAAGAAACCGATAAGATCATGTCCGCCCAGAAGGCGCGCGGCGCTGATTTTGAAAACGGCAAACTGATGGAGCGCGTGAAGGCTTTGGTACCCATTCTGGTGCCTCTGTTTATCAGCGCTTTCCGCCGTGCCGATGAGCTGGCGACCGCTATGGAGTGCCGCTGCTACCATGGTGGCGAAGGCCGCACTAAGATGAAGCTGTTGCGTTATAACCGTAATGACTACAGCGCCTACGGCATCGGTGTGCTTCTGCTTGCCGGTGTCATCGTTCTCAAGCGCTTCGGTCTGTGAGGTAAAAATGAGAAATATTGCCTTGTTTTTGACCTATGAGGGTACTTCCTACCATGGCTGGCAGATGCAGAAAAATCTGCCTACCATTCAGGAAACGATGGAGAAAGCCATCGCCATGGTGGTGGGGCACAGCGTCCATGTCACCGGCTGCGGCCGTACGGATGCCGGTGTCCACGCCAAGTGCTATGTGGCCAATTTCCGCACCACTTCCACCATCCCGGTGGATCGGCTGCCCTATGCCCTCAATACCCACCTTCCGCAGGACATCGTGGTAACCAAGGCCTTTGAAGTCCACGAGGATTTCAATGCCATCGGTTCCTGCGCCCGGAAGGAATATACTTACATTATTTATAATTCCCGTGTCCGCGATCCTTTTTATGTAAACCGCGCATGGTTCTATCCCAAACATCTGGATGAGAAGATCATGCAGCAGGCCGCGCAGCAATTTGTGGGAACCCACGATTTTGCTGCGGTGAGAAGTGTGGGCACCGATGTCAAATCCACCGTCCGCACTGTATACTATTATGATGTGGAGCGGCAGGGGAATCTGATTTATCTCCGCGTTTGCGCCAACGGCTTCCTTTATAACATGGCCCGTGCCATGGCAGGCACCGTGGTCTACGCGGCAGAGGGAAAATTCCCCCCTGAGGAGATCGGAAAAATCCTCGACTCCGGTAACCGCACCGCTGCCGGTCCCACCGTACCTCCCGGAGGTCTTTATATGACCCATCTGTGGTATGATGACGGTGTGGAAAATTTTGAGTGTACCCCCGTGCTGTAAAATTCACAAAAATGTTTATCTTTCCGGGGTTATTTGTGCTATACTCAGCCCCAAAGGAGTGATACCCAATGCAACCCAAACTTTGTACCAAGTGTAAGAAAAATATTGCCGTTGTTTTCATCACCAAGCTGGAAAACGGCGTTACCATGAATGAAGGTTATTGCCTTAAATGCGCCCGTAGTCTGGGTATTCCCCAGATTGATCAGGCCGTGAAGCAGATGGGCTTCTCTGAAGAAGATCTGGACAATCTCACCGATGAAATGAGCAATATGTTCGGCCAGATCGATGCCGGCGACCATGACGAGGACGATATGGACTCCCAGACCGCCACCTTCCCGCTGCTCAATCAGCTCTTTGGCAGCAATCCCGGCAATCTTCCTGCACGGCAGGAACCTGCGGAGCAGAAAAAGGCTCCGGAAGGGGAGGAGCCGCCCAAGAAGAAGGATAAGAAGCATAAATTCCTGGATTCCTACTGCATGGACTTAACTGCCCGTGCCCGGGAAGGCAAGCTGGATAAGGTCATTGGCCGTGATGTGGAAACGGAGCGAATCATCCAGATCCTCAACCGCCGCCAAAAGAATAATCCCTGCCTCATTGGTGAACCCGGTGTCGGTAAAACCGCCATTGCCGAAGGTCTTGCCCAGCGGATCGTATCCGGTGATGTGCCCTATAAGCTGAAGGATAAGGAAGTGTTCCTGCTGGATCTGACTGCCCTTGTGGCAGGCACCCAGTTCAGAGGCCAGTTTGAAAGCCGTATGAAGAGCCTTATTTCCGAGGTCAAGGCCTGCGGCAACATCATTCTGGTCATCGATGAAGTCCATAACCTGGTGGGCGCAGGCGATGCCGAAGGCTCCATGAATGCCGCCAATATCCTTAAACCCGCGCTGTCCCGTGGTGAGATCCAGGTCATTGGTGCCACCACCTTTAACGAATATCGCAAGCATATTGAAAAGGATGCCGCTCTGGAGCGCCGCTTCCAACCCGTTTCTGTGGCAGAGCCTTCCATTGAGGAAGCCAGCCAGATCATGCAGGGCGTGGCGAAGGCCTATGCCGAATTCCACGGTGTCGCCATCTCTCCGGAGATTGCCCACCAGTGTGTTGTGCTGTCCGAGCGTTACATCACCGACCGCTTCCTGCCGGACAAGGCCATTGACCTGCTGGACGAAGCTTGTTCCGATGTGAATCTGCAGTGCCGGGAAATTTCCCGTATGGCAGAACTGCAGAAGGAACGGGATGATTACGAACTGGAACTGCGTATGCTTAATGAGCAGACCGAGAATCAGAATTTCGAGCGTCTGGCCATTATCCGTAGCAAACTGCTGCAGCTGGCGGCCCAGATCGAGGAATTGGAAAAGCTGCCCAAGCCTGCGGTGACCATGGAGAATTTGGCACACATCATCGAACTGTGGACCAAGATCCCTGCCTCCAAAATCAAGGCGCAGGAGTATCAGCAGATCAAGGGCCTCGATAGCCGTTTGAAGAAGCATATCGTGGGTCAGGATCAGGCCGTGGATGCAGTTTCCCGTGCCATTCGCCGCAATCGCGTGGGTATCAGCCCCAAGAAGCGCCCCGTTTCCTTCATTTTCGTCGGCCCCACCGGTGTAGGCAAGACGGAACTTGTCAAGCAGTTGGCGGATGATCTTTTCAATACCGTTGACAGCCTGATCCGTTTGGATATGTCCGAGTATATGGAAAAGCATACCGTCTCCAAGCTGATCGGTTCTCCTCCCGGCTATGTGGGATACGACGAGGCTGGCCAGTTGACGGAGAAGATCCGCCGCCGCCCCTATTCCGTCATCCTCTTTGACGAAATCGAGAA
This sequence comes from Oscillospiraceae bacterium, assembly GCA_017646545.1. GTDB lineage: Bacteria > Bacillota > Clostridia > Oscillospirales > Oscillospiraceae > Faecousia. Next base: position 4,792 of record JAGCMI010000126.1, read on the forward strand.
GGCGCACCCCGATGTGCTGAATGTGCTGCTGCAGGTGCTGGATGATGGCCGTATCACCGATGCCCAGGGCCGTGTAGTGAACTTTGAAAACACCATCATCGTGATGACCTCCAATGCCGGCTCCGAGGGTAGAGTAGGCGGTCTGGGCTTTGGTCGTGCGGATACGGACATGATGCAGGAAAAGACCATGAAGGCGCTGCGGGAGTTCTTGCGTCCTGAGTTTATTAACCGAGTGGATGAGATCATTACCTTTAATCATCTCTCCAAGGAGAATTTCCTGGATATTGCAGACATTATGCTGGAGGAACTTAAGGATAGTCTTTCTCTGCGTGGTTTGTCCCTGAACTGGGATGAAACGGTTCGCCAGATGCTGGTGGAGGAAGCGTATTCCGTCACCTACGGCGCCCGCAACCTGCGCCGTACCATCCAGCGCCGTCTGGAAGATCCCATCAGCGAGAAGATCATCGATTCCTTTGAGCATCCCATTTCTTCTATTCATATTTCTGTCA
>JAGCMI010000003.1 GCA_017646545.1 Oscillospiraceae bacterium
ATTGACGACCCGGAATGCTCCATGGTTGACCTGATGGAGCATATCTCCGGCCCCGACTTCCCCACCGGCGGCATCATTATGGGCCGCTCCGGCATCCGTGCCGCTTACGCCACCGGCCGTGGCAAGGTGGTGGTTCGGGCCCGTACCGAATTTGAAAACTTCGGTACTGACCGTACCCGCATCATTGTCACAGAGCTTCCCTACCAGGTCAACAAGAGTGAGTTGGTGCGCAAGATCGCTGAGCAGGTGCGAGATAAGAAGCTGGAAGGCATTTCCGACCTGCGTGACGAGTCCGACCGGATTGGTATGCGCATCGTCATCGAACTGAAGAAGGATGCCAACCCCCAGGTGGTGCTCAACACCCTCTTTAAGCAGACTGCCCTGCAGTCCAGCTTCGGCATCATCATGCTGGCGCTGGTGGACAACCAGAAGCAGCCCAGAGTGCTGTCTTTGCGCCAGATCATTGACGAGTATCTGCTGCACCAGATGGATGTGCTGACCCGCCGTACCCAGTACGATCTGCGTAAGGCCGAGGAACGGGCCCATCTGTTGCAGGGTCTGCTGATTGCGCAGGATAATATTGACGAAGTCATCCACATCATCCGTACATCCTATGACGATGCCAAGCAGCGACTCATGGATCGCTTCGGACTGGATGATGTGCAGGCGCAGGCTATTTTGGATATGCGTCTGAAGGCGCTGCAGGGCCTGGATCGGGAGAAACTGCAGAGCGAGTATGATGAGCTGATGGAAAAAATCGGCTACTACCAGCAGCTTCTGGCTGACCCTGCGCTGCTGCGTGGTGTGCTGCGGGAAGAACTGCTGGAGATTCGGGACAAGTTTGGCGACAAGCGCAAGACCGAAATCCAGGACATCGAGGACGAAATTGACATTGAGGACCTCATTGAGGAGGAAACCTGCGCCTTCACCCTCTCCAATCACGGCTATATCAAGCGTATGCCCGTGGATACTTACCGTACCCAGAGCCGTGGCGGTCGTGGTGTCAGCGCCCAGAATCTGAAGGATGAGGACTATGTCAAGAGTCTGAACATCGCCTCCACCCATGACCATATCCTCTTCTTTACCGATCTGGGTAAGGTGCATCACCGCAAGGGCTACCAGATTCCCGAAGCCAGCCGTACCGCCCGTGGTACCGCCATGGTGAACATTCTGCCCCTGGAAATGGGCGAGAGCGTGACGGCCATGGTGATCACCCGTGAATTCCACGAGCATGAATATCTGATGATGGTCACCAAATTGGGCACCGTCAAGCGTATTCCCTTCATCGCTCTGAAAACCAACCGTAAGACCGGTATCCGCGCCATCACCCTGGATGAGGGCGATCAGCTCATCAATGTGATCCGCACCACCGGTGATGACAATATCATTCTGGCAACTGCCCAGGGCATGGCCATCTGCTTCAATGAAAATGATGTGCGTCCCATGGGTCGTGATGCCGTGGGTGTGCGTGGCATTCTGCTGGGTGCCGGTGACCGGGTCATCGGTGCGGAAAAGGCCATAGACGGCAAGACCCTGCTCACCGTTACCGAGCGTGGCTACGGCAAGCGTACCGAACTGGCAGAGTACCTGCGTACCGGTCCCAATGGTGAAAAGCAGGCCCAGGGCCGTGGCGGTAAGGGTCTGAAGAACTATAACATCACCCAAAAGACCGGTCTGGTTGCCGGTTGCCGTGTGGTGGGCGAAGAGGACGATGTAATGCTGATCGAAAACGGCGGCGTCATCATCCGTATCCCTGCCGCTTCCATCAACATCTACAAGCGAGATGTGCAGGGCGTTATCGTCATGCGTGTGGAAGAAGGCAATCAGGTGGTTTCCGTGGAATGCGTGGAAGCCGAGGTCGAAGAAGAATGAAAACTGTGACCCTCTATACCGACGGCGCCTGCTCCGGTAATCCCGGCCCCGGCGGCTGGGGTGCTATTTTGGAATACAAGGGGCACGAACGGGAGATGTCCGGCGGTGAGGATAACACCACCAACAACCGCATGGAGCTGACCGCTGTGATCCGGGGACTGCAGGCGCTGAAAGAGCCTTGCGTGGTGGAACTCTACTCCGATTCCAAATATGTCATCGACGGACTTTCCAAAGGCTGGGCAGCCGGCTGGCAGAAAAAAGGCTGGATCAAATCCGATAAAAAGCCTGCGCTGAATCCGGATTTATGGGAGAAGCTGCTGGAACTGACGGCAAAGCATGAAATGCACTACCATTGGGTCAAGGGTCATGCGGAAAATCCAAAAAATAACCGCTGCGACGAAATGGCGGTTGCCCAATGGAAGCAGATCAAGGGCGTATTGTGAGGTTTTTATGTATCTGAACATCGGCAATGATATGATGTTGCGGCAGCATTCCGTGCTGGGTATTTTCAATCTGGATAATACCTCCACCTCCAAACGCACCAGAGAATTTCTGGAGCAGGCGGAGCAAAACGGTGCTGTCGTCCCCTGCGATGATCTGCCCAAATCCTTTGTGCTGACCCAGGAATACGGCATGATCCGCGTTTACCTCACTTCCCTCTCCGCATCCACCTTGGAAAAGCGAATGAAATAAGAAAAATGACGGCCATAAGGCCGTCATTTTTTGCATATCCCCCCTCCCCTGCTGCATAGATTTTCCATGGAGGGATGATATGCAAAAACGGGATGTGTATATTTTAGCTGGGGTGCTGGTGCTCGCCCTATGTCTTGGGATTGGGATATTTTTCGCGGAAACGGTGGAAACCGGGTCTTGGGGTCTTAGCTTCCGCACCGAGGGACAACCCCCCGTGGGGACGGTCCATAGCGGGGTGCTGAAGGGTTATGATGCCGCTTTTCTGGGGGATACAACGGAAAAAGTGATCTACCTGACCTTTGATGCCGGCTATGAAAACGGCTGCACGGAGAAAATTCTGGACATTTTGAAGAAGCATGAGGTGCCAGCGGCCTTTTTTCTGGTGGGCAATTATCTGGAGAAAAATGCAGATCTGGTGCGGCGGATGGTGAAAGAGGGGCATATTGTGGGCAATCACACCATGCACCATCCGGATATGAGTAAAATATCGGATTTATCCGCCTTCCGCAAGGAATTGGAGGACTTAGAGAAACTGTATTTTGACATCACGGGGCAGCAAATGCCCAAATTCTACCGTCCGCCCCAGGGCACTTATTCCGAGAGCAATCTGCAAATGGCCAAGGAATTGGGGTATAAAACTGTATTTTGGAGCCTTGCCTATGTGGACTGGAATAACGACAAGCAGCCCACGGCAGAATATGCTTTTTCCAAGCTGCTGCCCCGCACCCACAATGGGGCGGTGGTGCTGCTGCACTCCACCAGCCAAACCAATGCCGCTATTTTGGATGAACTGCTGACCCGCTGGAAAGAAATGGGCTACCGCTTTGGCACAGTGGAGGAATTGTTTGGATAGGTAAATTGGAGTTTATCGCTTGGTGAATTAGGAATTAGAGATTAGGAATTTAAATAAACAAACACCGGTGTGTTTTCTAGGCAATTCCTAACTCCTCATTCCTCATTCCTAATTAGGCAATCGGCCCGACAAAATCCAATTTATCATAACGATTAAAAACAGCCCACGGAGTATCCGTGGGCTGTTGCAATTTTTACTTATTACGCAGGGTGACGTCGTGGGCGCCGCCTTCCACGATGGAAACGGCGGAAACCAGAGTCAGCTTGGCATCGCGCTGCAGGTCGGGAATGGTGGTGACACCCACATTGCACATGGTGGACTTGACCTTGTACAGGGAAGCCTCCACATTATCGTGCAGGGAGCCGGCGTAGGCAACGTAGCTGTCCACACCTTCCTCGAAGCTGAGCTTGGTGGAGCCGCCCAGATCATAGCGCTGCCAGTTGCGGGCGCGGTTGCTGCCTTCGCCCCAGTATTCCTTCATG